>CAKQNZ010000095.1 GCA_934255435.1 uncultured Clostridia bacterium
CTTCGAATACTGCAGGATGCGTAGTGCATGCTTTCTCCGGATCGGCTTTGGTCAGCAGGTTCGGTTTCATGACGATGTGACTGTCTTTCGGAAGTCCGATGAGTGTTTCCATACCTCCCAGAAGGTCTGCCGCTTCAGACAGAGCACGGTACACTGCCTCCCTGTCATAGCTTTCGCATTTCACAAGGGCGACTTCGGCATGTGCTGACCTGTCATCATGTGAATCGCCTGTCCTTACAGACACCTTATTATCCTGCTGCTCACTCATGCCGGGTCTGCAGTTCATCTCTGTATCTGTGCTGCTGCACGGATGACAGCTGCAGCCGGATGCTTCACAATACTCCGCATTTATTTCAACCATGCCAGGCTCAGCTCCATGATCATCTGCACTGTCCGCCGATCCCCAGGAACCTCCGGATCCGTTATATACAAAAGAAGTCCCGCAATCATTGCGAAACTCCATATCACTGTTTTTCATATCGTCTTTCTTCATATATATACCTCCCGGCCATTCCATGCAGCTGCAACTCAACCAGCGACACATTCGGCTACACCTGGATGTATCGAAATCTGCTTTTTTGAGTCCGTTTTCGATACTTTTTCGCTTTTCGTGAAAGGCTGATCGTGGCTCACGGTTCATGTGGGTCGCCGGATGTGTCGATATCTGCTATTTTTGATCCGGTTTCGATACTTTTTCACTTTTCGTGAAGGACTGGCCGTGACCTACGGTTCATGTGGGTCGCCGGATGTATCGATATTCGCTATTTTTGTTCCGTTTTCGATACTTCCCCGCTTTTCGTGAAGGGCTGCCCGTGGCCCACGGCTCATGTGGGTCGCCGGATGTATCGATATCTGCTATTTTTGATCCGGTTTCGATACTTTTTCACTTTTCGTGAAGGGCTGATCATAGCTCACGGCTCAGGTGGGACGCCGGATGTATCGAAATCCGATCTTTTTTACTCAGTTTCGATACTTTCTCGCTTTCGCATGGGGTTGGCTGCAATCCCGGGGCTGATCGTATACTGCGACTAATGTGTCTTTATGCCTGTCCCGCTTATCGGTATGGCGTCTCCCAGGAATGTAGGGTCCGGCTTTATCATCCATTTGACAAAGTCCTTGTCCCTTGCCAGGATCTCTCTCACATCACGATATCCCTGGCCTCTGTACTGCGCCTGATCTGATGCTGCGCCTGCAGCATCTATACCCATGCGCCTGCAACCGTACAAGGTCCTGTAAAGATGATACCTCTGAGTCACCACTACCATGCTGTTCACTTCGAATATATACTTTGCACGGTAGACTGACTCATATGTTGAAAAGCCTGCATGATCCAGGAAAATATCCTCGCTCTTCACGCCCGCTTCCTCGGCGTAGTTCTTCATGACCTCCACTTCATTGTAGGCTACCTGTCCGTTGTCTCCGGTCATCAGAAGTTTAGGCGCTACGCCTTTCTTGTAAAGCTCGATGCCTGTATCCAGCCTGTCCTTGAGCATCAGACTGGGAGTGCCGTCAGAGTGTACAGACGCACCAAGCACCATTATACATTCCGGCTTTATCTCTTTGAAGTGGCTCACTTCATCGTCTGATATCGTATCCTCTCTTGAATCTATCTCTGCGTATATGCTGTTTTCAGTTGTCTTTATCACGAAAAGATCTGCTCCGAAAACTGCTGCTGTCACGCCGGCTATAACGGCGACAGCTATTATCAGTATCTTCATAACAAATCTCTTTTTACTCTTTTCTTTCTTCATCATGGCTATATTATAAATGTTTTTTATGATAGTTTAAAGAAATCCTGACGATTTATTGTTTTTGTTTACAAAAATAAAAGCATTTTAAATCCGTTGTTGACAAGTCACAAATTCAGGATTATATTATTATTGTTACAGAATGAAAAGTTTTATACTTACATATTAAATGATATATAAAGGAGAACTGCAATGGACTATAATTTCAAAATCGAATTAACGAAAAACCCTAAAGCAAAACCTGATCCTGAGACATTGGTTTTCGGACAGAACTTCACTGACCACATGTTTGTGATGGACTACACAGAAGGTCAGGGATGGCATGACGGCAGGATCGTACCTTACGGACCTATCACTCTCGAACCGAGTGCGCTTGTTCTCCATTATGCACAGGCTATGTTCGAAGGTCTCAAGGCATACAAGACAGCAGACGGCAGAGTTCTCCTGTTCAGACCTGATATGAACGCCAAGAGGACAAACAACACCAACGACAGGCTCTGCATCCCTCAGATAGACGAAGACCTCTACGTTGAAGCTATCAAGGCGCTTGTAAAAGTAGACGCTGACTGGATACCTCAGGCAGAGGGCACTTCGCTCTACATCAGACCTTTCATCTTTGCTGATGAGGCATGCCTCGGAGTAAGACGTTCATCATCATACAAATTCATGATAATCCTCAGCCCTGTAGGCCCATACTACAAAGGCGGTCTCGCACCTACTAAACTTTACGTCGAAGACTTCTATGTGAGAGCTGCTGTGGGCGGTACAGGCGAAGCCAAGTGCGGCGGCAACTATGCCAGCAGCCTCAAGGCTCAGGAGCTCGCTCACCAGCAGGGATTCGAACAGATCCTGTGGCTTGACGGAAACGAAAAGAAATATGTTGAAGAGATCGGTACATCAAATGCGTTCTTCATGCTGGGCGACGAGATCATAACAGCTCCGCTGGACGGCACTATCCTCCCGGGCATCACAAGAAACTCAGTTATCCAGATACTCAAGAAGAAGGGTTACAACATCGTTGAAAGAAAACTGACTATCGACGAGATCGTTGAAGCATACAAGAAAGGTCAGTTCAAAGAAATGTTCGCATCCGGAACAGCTGCAGTAATATCACCTGTAGGCGAACTGAAATACAAGGATACAGACATGATCATCAACGACGGCAAGATCGGTCCTGTCGCTCAGGAGATGTACGACACTATCTACGGCATCCAGACAGGCAAGATCGCAGACGACATGGGATGGACTGTAGAAGTAAAATAATCAAATCTGATATAACTTATAACTTCCTTAAACAGATAAAGTGCTTTGCTATAAGACCGCAGGACGTTCGCTGTATACCACAGCAGGCGTCCGATGCGGTCTTTTGCTGTCCGGATGCAAAAGAACATCACTGATAATTTCATGTATAGCAGCGACCCGCAGCCGGAGCACAGTTCTGCTGTGTCCGGCTGCGGGTCGCTATGTGAGAAGATCATATTTATTGCATTTACATGCTTCTGACGTACTCGTTCATCGGTTTCGTAAGATAGTGGTTCACCGGCATTTTTTCAGTGGTGATGTATCCCGGCTCTGCATCTATCAGCATAGGTATCCTGTTCACCAGTGTCGCACATGTCAGCTCCACAGTTGCAGGTCTGTTGACGATCACTGTAGTCTCTGGTTCCCCCTCGAATGTCCATTCATTTTTATCGAAATCATCAGGTCCGTAGACGAATCCCTGACACTGCGTTTCGAGAGTTATGCCTTCCTCTGTTTCAGTTGTGACGATAGCCGCCATGCCTGTAGCGTCTCCTGACTTCACTGTCATGCCGAGAGTTTCTGACTGCAGATCGCCGTCATGAGTTATCGGCACACATTTCTGTGTCTGCGATGTTATGTGGAGATCCAGCTGGCTGCAGAGCCAGCCGTTCTGGTTCCACATATATGAAGGCACTACTCTTCCATCTCTGATTGCTTCAACTGTCGATTTATAATCAAGATCGTTGTACATCCCGATCTCCTTTTCAAAACGCTCTGTAGTAAGCCCTGCACCATGTCCTTCAGCCAGTGCGATACCATAGTCTTCCACATTATAGCTGCTGATACCTCTTATCTTTTTTATTTTATGCATCGAGCCTGCCAGCGTCGTGATCAAACTGCCCCAGTACATATCCGGGTATCCGCTGCCGCATAATGTACATCCCCCTGACTTTGCAAGCTCGTCAAGTTCTTTCGTGATATCGTATGACGAATTCCACGGATACAGTGATTCCTCACAGGTGCTTATAGCATTGATGCCGTTCCTCGCACATACTTCGAACGCTGGTCTCAGCTCCTCCATAGTCGATCTTGTGGCTATGATGCACACATCAGGCTTCGTTTCTCTGAGGATGCGGTCTGCGTCTTCTGCTCTGCTCACCTTCACCCCGATATCTCCACCGCCTGTGATGCTGCCGGCATCCCTGCCTTCAAGCGACGGGTCCATGTCGAATGCGGCCACAAGCTCACCCCCGTGTTCTGCAACGTATCTCATAAGGTAAACACTCATCTTGCCACAGCCGTACTGGGCGATTCTTATTTTTCTCTCCATGATATACCTCCCTTTCTCAGCTTCACTGTCTATTATCGGCTTCCCTGCCTCTTTTGTATTCAGTATAAACTCTATACCGGGTATAAAGTCAATACGTGATTTACCGGAGATATATAGTATGCAGCTGCCCTTCGTGTTATACTTAAGAAAATATACTGTTACACAAACATCAGAGCTGCAATGCTCAGAAATGAGTGCAAAATGAACGATGACTATATCACCATTGGCAAGATGGCTGAACTAAACCACATTTCCACGCAGACACTCAGGCTTTACGAAAAGAAAGGTCTGCTGGACCCTATATACCAGGATCCCGAAACCGGCTACCGTTACTATCATATCGACCAGTGCGAGCGGCTGGATTTCATCCACACCATGAAAATCTGTGGTATGAGCCTCGAACAGATAC
Source organism: uncultured Clostridia bacterium (assembly GCA_934255435.1). Classification (GTDB taxonomy): domain Bacteria; phylum Bacillota; class Clostridia; order Peptostreptococcales; family Anaerovoracaceae; genus Lentihominibacter. The sequence goes on from CAKQNZ010000095.1 coordinate 4,730, forward strand.
GGCAGCATATCACGGATACTTCAGCAGACGAACTCTGCAGCCTGCTGACACTTCAGGAAGAAAAGCTGAGCCGGCAGATAGACGATCTGACCGGCAATCTGTGTACGATACGCAGATTCATTTCCAATCTTAAAATGATGAAATCACTTCCGCCCAAAGGTCAGATTATCTTTGAATACCTGCCACAGCGCCGCATAGACTCCTTCACTACCAATATAGACTTCTTTGAAGAAGGATATACAGGGTATGAAGCCATGCTCCGTGAATTCAAGACATATATGATAAACTGCAAACTGCCACTGTCGTATTTCTTCAACGCAGGAACGCTTATAGAAAAAGACGATTTCAGCCAGCAGAACTACTGCGCCAGAACCGTCTTCATATTTGTTGATGATAATTACCCGAAAAGCTGTACTCAGCGGATACTCCCGGAAGGTATGTATATGACTGTCTATGCCGATGATCCGTCAATGGAAAAATCCTATGCCCGCAGCGTGTTTGAGGAAATGGAACGCATGGGATATCTGCCGAATGGGGATTATCTCTGTGAGGTCATATCACATCTGCCGTCCCTGAGCGGCAGCAGGGGCTTCCTGACATACAAGCTGCAGGTCCCTGTACGTCGCCTGCAACCCTGAGCTGCAGCTTTTCCAGTCTATTGCTGGTCAGGCAGTGGATCCGTAGATCCCGCTGCTTTTTTTGATTTTCTGCCAAGATATATATACATACCTATGCAAAGTGACACCTGTACCACAGTGGATATGGGACTGGAGAGCCCTATATCGAACAGTGTCGCTCCCGGTATCCTGCTGAGAAAGAACGCTGCCGGTATCCTTATGAAAAATGCACCTATCATGCCCTGTATCATGACGAACAGAGTCCTCTCGCAGCCGTTGTAGTATCCTGCAAAGCAAAACAGGAAGGAAACCAGCAGACAGTCTATGGCGTACGCCTTGAGATAGCTGTGAGCAGCAGCCACGACTTCAGCATCGCCTGAGAAAATCATGGACAGTAGGTCTCCGTGGAAGAATGCCAGGAAGAACATCACGATACCTACAGCAAAAGCTGTGCCTATACCGTACCAGAGCGCCTTTTTTGCCCTGACAGGATTCTCTGCACCCATGTTCTGAGCCACGAAAGCGGACATGGACTGCATATATGACGACGGCACCAGCATTATGAAGACGCAGACCTTTTCTGCAACTCCGACGCCTGCCGACGGCACGACTCCCATGGTGTTGACGATGGTCTGTATCACCATGAAGGATATCCCCACCAGAAGTTCCTGCAGTGCTACCGGTGCTCCCAGCCTCAGCTCCGTTCCTATGATATAAGCATCGAACTTTATATTTTCCCTGGAAAATTCGAAGGGCAGCTTCCTGCCTCTTATGAGCAGCAGTGACACGATGACGCTTATGCCCTGTGCCGCCACTGTTGCTATTGCAGCTCCTGCCGCACCCATATGCAGCACCGCCACCAGCAGCAGATCCCCTCCTATATTGACGATACATGCTATAATAACAGTTATCAGCGGTGTCCTGGAATCACCGATACCTCTGAAAACAGATCCAAGCACATTGTATGAGACGATGAACAGTGCCCCTGCACCACATATCCTGATGTACATAGATGTCTCTCTGAAAGCACCTTCCGGTGCATGCATCAGCTGCGAGATGATATCCGAACCTGCTACCATAATTACTGTGAACACTACGCCGAATACAGCGAACAGACATATGCCGGCGCCTATGGCTCTGCCTGCCTCCTCAGGCCTTTTCTGACCGATACGCTGCCCCACCAGTATAGTGATGCCCATGGAAAGTCCGGTGGTCACCATCGTCACCATCTGCAGCAGCATACTGCCGGTAGCAACGCCTGACACATCGGCAGTCTCTGCGAACTGCCCCACCACCAGCAGATCCACGCCTCCGTAAAGAGCCTGCAGGAAAAGTGCAAAGAACACCGGCACGGCGAATTTCAGCAGCGTACCCAATATATTGCCTTCTGTAAGATCTTTTGTTTTGCTCGTGATGATTCCTCCAATAACACAAAAGCCGGATAAGTAACGGATATTCCGATCCGCTGCTTATCCGGCTCATCATTTCTGTTGAATGACTTGCCCTCCACATTGATATCATAATTATATCAGAGCTGAAGAAAATGTCAATGAATTCTGTCAGTTTTTCGAGTATATAGTCTTAGTGCTCACTCCCTCAAGAGCGCCCAGCTTGCCTGACAGAGCACTGATCTCGTCAGGGTCTGCCTCTACAGCTATACTGATTATCGAAAGGTCCTTCCGAGGATGCGGCACACCCATCCTGCCGATGATGTCCTTTCTGTACTCATGCAGCAGTGCATTGAGTTCTTCTACTGCATTCTCATTCTCAACGATTATGCCTATCAGTGCTGTTCTCGTTGTCATCTTCTTCTACCTCCTGTTCCTGCGGCATGAGACCTTGTGATGGACTTCATGATCGCTATCTTAGCTTTGAGGATATCGTTAGGATCCACCTCTTTCCTGTTCTCATGTTTCGAGAGCCAGTCCTCGGCACGGGCTTTCTCGCCGAGAGCCCTTTCCATATCTATATCCTCGGCCCATTCGACAGCATCCGTGAATATGATGATACTGTCCTTGACGTCTATGAATCCGCCTGCAACTGCTGCAGACCGGTAATCGTCCGGACCTGCGCCCGGCTCATGTATCCACAGCTCCCCGATGTCGAGGATCTTGCACGCCCATGAATGACCTGCCATGAATCCCTCCTCGCCTTCGGGAGTCGTCACGATAACAAGGTCGACCTCGCCGCTGTAAAAAACCTTGGATGGTGTCATTATCTCAAGCTTTACGGTGTTTGCCATGATACCACCTACTTTTTCTTTTTGCTTTCTTCGAAGCGTTCGACTACTTCATCGATACCGCCCGCCATCAGGAACATCTGCTCAGGAATCTGGTCATGCTTTCCGTCCAGGATCTCTCTGAAACCTCTTACAGTCTCCTTCAGCGGCAGGTACTTGCCTTCGATGCCTGTGAACTTTGAGGCCACGCTGAACGGCTGTGACAGGAATCTCT
>CAKQNZ010000096.1 GCA_934255435.1 uncultured Clostridia bacterium
GCTGACAGAGTCGTTTTTATGGTTTCCGGAGGAAGCTTTTGGACTTCTGACAGAAGCACAGCGGCCGCCGGCGGTACTTCAGAAGAATATGCCATGCCGATCTCCATCCGAAGATCGGGAATGAGTGGCAGGTGACAGACAGTCCCGTTCCAGAGACGACTGTTGATCTGGTTGTTCATACTGATACCCAGTCCGGCTTCCACCATGGAGTATGTCGCATAAATATCCTGGGTGGAAAACAAAGTGTTGGGGTGGATGTTGCATTGAGAGAAAATCCTCGCATTATCGACATCCTGTCCGGGATATGTTTCTATATATGCTTCTGATGCAAATAATTCAACGGGGACTGCTTCGCATTCTGTCACGGGATGGTCAGCGGGGAGCATGGCGACCATCGGATCGCTGCAAAATGGGATCCAGCTGTGGTTGCCTTCTCTTGCGCTGATTATGCAGAAATCCAGCTGGTGGTCGTGAAGTTTTTGGATCAGCTCAGTGCTGGTGCCGTTTATGATACGAAACTGTATGCCAGGATATTTGCTGTGGATCTGTGAAGTCATTTGAGTTATCCATTGATAATAACAGCTGTATGCTGTACCGATCACTACTGTTCCACACTCCGCACCCCGTATTTTTGCTGCTGTCTGAGAGAGTCGTTCTCCAGAGAAGACAAGCTGGCGACAGGCCGGTAGCAGCTCCTCACATTCTCTGGTGGGCTGAACGCCTTTTTTGCTTCGATAGAGCAGTGTAAATCCCAATTCTGTTTCAAGCGCTGCAATGGTTCGGCTTACTCCGGAAGGCGTATAGCTGATCAGTTCTGCTGCCGCAGAAAGACTGCCACAGTCGATCACAGTCAACAGCGTTGGAACGGATACTATCGTGGCGTACACAGCAGCTACAAGGATCGAAGGCTTTGTAAATTCTTTTGGTGACAGTGGTGCTGTGGCAACTTCTGTTGTAACAGCACAGAACCATGGTGCGGGAAAACCTGAACGAGTACGCGGGACCTTTTTTGCCAGTCTGTTTCTTCTGGTCGTGCTGGGCGCTGTATGTTCTGCGATCCTTTTCCTTACTGCAAATTCAACTATGGGGATCATGCTGGGAAGCAGACGTGGAGCAGTATTTGCAGAAGCGACAGGATATTTGCGGATCGTATCGCTGTTCTACTTACTTTGCTTTACCGGAAATACCTTTGCAGGATACTTTGAGGGGATCGGGAAGGTGTCTATCCCATTTACAGGAGCTATAGGACACATTACACTGCGTGTGATCCTGGCGTGGATTTTTGTCGGCCGATATCAGCTGGATGCAGTTGCAGTAGCTACAGGTATCGGCTGGGTCCTGGTCAATCTGTTCTGGACGATAATGGCAGTGCGAAAGGGTGATTTGAAACGATAAGTCTGTGTTCGAAAAACTTAAGTTTGTCTGCCGCGTGATTTTATTGTATTATCTATACGGAGGTAAAACGATGAAAAAACTGCATATATTGAAAAATGTGCTCGTAAGGACGCATGCTGATAAAATAATTACTACATATCTCGTATTTGTCTTGCTGTCTGCACTGGTGATACGTGTGATAGAACCGGGGATAAGCAGTCTGCCGACAGCGCTCTGGTACTGCTACGCTGTTATATCGACTGCAGGGTTCGGAGACGTGGTGGTCACTACTTATATAGGAAAGCTTATTTCCGTGCTGCTGACGGTCTATTCGCTGATCGTGATAGCTCTTGTGACCGGCGTTATAGTGAACTATTACAACCAGCTCATACAGATACGTCAGAAAGAGACTCTTGCAGCCTTTGCAGACAAACTGCAGAGACTTCCAGAGTTGTCCAAAGATGAACTCGAGGAAATTTCAAAGAATGCCAGGCGGTACATGGGGAAGAAATGGTAGATCCCAGGGTCTGAAAATGGGTGAAAACAATATGTGTTTATGCTACAATATGTGTTGATCTAAATTTAAAGGAGTCTTACTATGAAATACAAACTTGTTATTTTTGATCTTGACGGCACGATACTCGATACCCTTGAAGATCTGGCACTCACCATGAATCATGTTCTGAAGCTTCATGGTATGCCGGAGCGTACAGATGATGAGATAAGGCTGTTCACTGGCAACGGCATACGCAATCTCATAGAAAATTCTGTTGCTGATGGCACAGACAGCAAAACCATCGACAGGATGTTTGACGATTTCAATACATATTACAAAGAGCACTGCTATGATCATACAGGACCTTATGAGGGGATTTCTGAATGTATGGATCGATTAAAGAATGATGGCTGCATGACAGCTGTAGTTTCAAACAAGGCTGATTATGCTGTGCAGGCTTTATGCTGCAGGTTTTTTCCTGGCAAATTTGATTTTGCAGTGGGAGAGAAAGATGGCGTAAGGCGTAAACCGTGTCCGGACAGCGTCTTGCATGTGCTTGAAAAATTATCTGTTGAAAAGGGCGAAAGTGTATATATCGGTGATTCAGAGGTGGATATAAAAACTGCTGCAAATGCCGGAATAGATGAGATCGCTGTGACATGGGGCTTCAGGGATCGTGATTATCTCAGAGAGTGTGGTGCGGATGTGATCGCAGAGGATACCGGAGAGCTGTATGATATGCTCAGCTGATCGATCATTATGATGTTATGATAAACAATGTTCAGTACGGAAAATTCAGTTATTTGGATAAAAAAACAAAATAACGGTGAAAAGTTGTTGACGCAACATAAAAGCAGTGGTAATATATGAACAACTTAATAAAGACAAAGATGTTGATGAAGACAAGTAATCTGAGATATCGTCCCCAGTGAGCCGGAGACAGTGTGAACCCGGTGTCAGAGCTCAGATGAATAACACTTCGGAGTTGTGAACTGAAAATCTGCACAGCAGACCAGTAGGGGATCCGGGTTCAGCCCGTTAAAGCTGATACAGCTGTCAGGCTGGAAAAGGGGGATCCTGTAATCAGAGTCCAACATAGGTGGCACCGCGGATAATGTGGCTATTCGTCCTATACTAAGGGATGAACAGCCACTTTTTATATTTAATGGTCCGGATATATACCGGAGAAAGTGATCAGGAGGTACTTACTTATGTGTTCGATAATGGGTTTTACAGGAAAGGATATATCAAAGAAAGCATTTATTGAAGGATTCGAAAAGACCATATCAAGAGGACCTGATATGTCAAGAATAGTTGAGACACCGTCAGGTATACTGGGATTCCACAGGCTTGCTATCATGGATCTTGAGGAAACGGGCATGCAGCCTTTTGAAAGAGATGGAGATCTTGCGATCTGCAATGGAGAACTGTATGGTTTCAGGGAAATGAAAAAAGAGCTTGAACAGAAAGGCCATGTATTTACTTCTGACAGTGACTGTGAACTGATACTGCCTCTTTACAGAGAATATGGCACAGATATGTTCAGCAGACTCGATGCTGAGTTTGCAATGATAATATATGACAGCAGAAAGGACAGCTATATTGCAGCCAGAGATCCTATCGGTATCAGACCTCTTTATTTCGGCCGTACAGAAGACGGCGGCATGATATTTGCCAGTGAACCTAAGAACATCACAGGTCTTGCAGAGAAGATAATGCCATTCCCTCCTGGTCATTTTTACATGAATGGAAAATTTCACTGCTATATGGATATAACAGCGGTGCATGATATGTGTACGGATGCAGAAGATGTTATCTGCAGGAACATACGTGAGAAACTGATAAAAGGCGTAGAAAAGAGACTGGACGCAGATGCTCCGATGGGATTCCTTTTGAGCGGCGGTCTTGACAGCTCCCTTGTATGTGCGATAGCACAGAAACTTATGCCACAGAAGCCGATACGGACCTTTGCGATAGGCATGAGCGAAGATGCCATAGATCTTAAATACGCCAGGGAAGCAGCAAGATTCATAGGCAGCGATCACAGAGAAATAATCATAAACAAAGAGGATATAATATCTGCACTTGAAACAGTTGTCAGTATCCTCGGAACATTCGATATAACGACAGTACGTGCAAGCATGGGTATGTATCTCATATGCAGGGAGATACACAGGACAAGTGATGTGAAAGTCCTGCTCACAGGGGAGATATCTGATGAACTGTTCGGTTATAAATATACAGATTTTGCACCTGATGCTGAAAGTTTCCAGAAAGAATCCGCCAAAAGAGTCAGAGAATTGCATATGTATGACGTGCTCCGTGCAGACAGATGTATCAGTGTAAACTCCATGGAAGCAAGAGTACCCTTCGGTGATCTGGACTTTGCAGGGTATGTGATGTCTCTTGATCCTGAAAAGAAGATGAACAGGTACGGCAAGGGCAAATATCTTCTGAGGAAAGCCTTTGAGGGAGATTATCTTCCTGATGATATACTCTGGAGAGAAAAAGCTGCTTTCAGTGATGCAGTGGGACATTCGATGGTGGACTATCTCAAGGAATACGCTGAAAGCCTTTATACAGATGAAGAATATGAGCAGCGTCGTAAAAAATATTCGTATCACTGCATGCCGTTCACCAAAGAATCACTGCTGTACCGTGAGCTTTTCGAAAAGTATTATCCGGGACAGGCTGAAATGATAAAAGATTTCTGGATGCCTAACAGGGAGTGGGAAGGCTGCGATGTGGACGATCCAAGTGCAAGAGTGCTTTCGAACTATGGAGAAAGCGGCAGATAGCAGTTTGTCAGTAAAGCAGCTTTTTAAGCAGCGGCATATGTGATGTGAGACAGGTGAATAATATGGAAACAGCAAGGGTCACAAGGGACAGCAAAGGCAGTGCTGTTATGCTGTCCATGGCTCTGACATCAATATAAGTGTAAATGATATTATAAAAAAGCACATGGCAAAGATACACTCCGAATGAAAAGCGACCGACTGTCTCGATCAGACGGTTGCTTTTAAGGTTCATCTTGAGCATTGCTATGAATATACATACTGAAGGCAGCATTATCAGTATGTTGCTGTACCCGAACATTGATTTTTCGGTATTATGTTCCACATCAACGGAGACCAGGCTTGTTACAGCAAAGCAGATCATCAGCAGTATGACGGCGGCAGTGATATAGACAGCTGGTCTGAATGAGAGTAGCTTCGCTGCACGGGCAGAACCTGGCTGTGCCTTGTCGTAAATCCGTTTATAGATTATATGACCGCATAGATAATACCCGAGATAATATGTTGACTGTATGATAGGTACGGCATATTCAAGCTGAGTATTTATACCGGTGTAGTCCAGCATGAAATCAAGTGTCCGGATACCTCCGCAGAGCAGCAGCCACGCTGTAATGAAATAGTTCTCGTAGGCAGGTTTCATATATCTGGCAAGCACAGCTATAAGCGGATTGGCTATCAGCAGTGCTATATATGCATACATATACCAGAGATGGTTCTTTACCGGTATAAATATATAGGAAACGATATTTGTCGTCATACTGCGGTCAAGGAAGAAGTAGTCCCAGAGCCAGTATATAACGTTCCAGATGACGAGGACTATGATCATATGGAGTATCTTTCTGTTGTTTTTGCTGAAATCAAAATCCTTGCGGAATGAAAGTGCACCACTTATCATAAAAAACAAAGGTACGCTTATCCTGGCAAAAACATTGTAGAGCAAAGCTACTGAGTAATCGAATGTGAATGATGGCACTGTTTTTGATGTGTAATAATTACAGAAATGGATGAGTACTACAAGAAAAATCGCTATTGTCCTCATCCATTCGATGTTGCTGTTCTTTTTATTTATGGAATCCATTTGAATCCTTTCCGAAGTTTATAGATTTATCAGAAAATATCATACATTATTTTCCATATGAGTAATATAACTCATGAATATGAACAAATGAAGAAGAAAGGCTTATTTAGTTATAGAATATATGTGATATTTTGATGAAGTAAATTTTATTTGACATTTGAAAATTATGTAAACTTATGATATAATATATGAAGAATAAACTGAAAACGATGGTTTGTACTGACATATGAGAAGGGATGTGAAAAAGTGAAATCAAAGGATGTTCAGGTAGGAAGGTACGTAGCATACGGAATGAATGGCGTATGTGTCATCGAGGATATCAAACCGATGACATTTGCAGCAGGGATGAAAGAAAAAACATATTTTATACTGAATCCGGAAGGAAATGCATCCTCGAAGGTATTTGTCCCGGCAGATAATGAGAAACTTGTCTCGAAAATGCGTACAATAATGACTAAAGATGAGATCGATGAGCTGCTCATCAGGATAAAAGGCAAGGAAATCAAATGGGAAAGCGACAGGAGATTCAGAAGTGAAAATTTCCATGAGATAATGGCTAAGGGCGTCACAGAAGACATGCTGCTCATGATAAGGTGTCTGTATATGAAGAAAAAAGAACTTGCAGATGCAGGCAAGAATCTTCCGACGACTGACGGAAACACACTCAAGGCAGCAGAAAAGCTGGTGGAGGAAGAATTTGCATATACACTTGGGATAGAGCCTTCTGAAGTGACAGGATATATAAGAAACATGATCGGTGCCGGGGGAGAAGAATCATAGCATATTCTGGTGGATTTTGAAATATATTTTCAGTTGTCGCTGGAGTCGCTGCATGATAACATTTTATCTATAAGGATTGGAGATGAAGTGTTATGGACAGGGTTTCAGCGATTTTGATTTTTTGCATAACAGCGCTTTTGTCTTTCAGTGGATATCTGCTTTACAGCACTGTGGAGGCGGGACGTGACACTGCAGGCAATGTGGAGATCATATCAGAGCAGGCGGCAGACAGTGAAGAGCTTTCGTTCAACAGTGATACATCTATCACAAACAATTCAGATCGTGAACTGTGGATCAGAGCCAGGATAATCATGAAGGACGGCAGCGATGTCATGATAAAATCTGATGCTATTGAGAAGGGCGAGTGGATAAGCAGGGACGGCTGGTACTACAGTCGTGGATCTGTGGGAGCAAAAGAAACCACAAAGCCGGTCATAGACAGGCTTTCAGGCGGGAACGATCTTGGGACGAAACAGAGGTTCAGGATGAAAGTCGAGGCGGTGGATCAGGACTGGCTTCCGGAAAGACCGGGAAGCGGAGTCGAGGCTTTCGAGCTTTTTCAGGACGTTGTCACACAGCAGCAGGGCGTAGAGATATAGTGAAGGACGAATGTCAAATGTGTGAAAAAACATTGACATGTTTTATGAAAAATGTTACTATTTCTGATAGTTAGAGACGCTAACAATTAGCAAGTCAAAATATTATACAGAATGTTGATAAGACATGGAGGTAAGAATATGTTATTAGAAAAAATCACAGCTATCGTTGCTGAGCACCTGGACTGCGATCCTGCAGAAGTCAAGAGAGAATCAACCTTTGAAAGCCTTGGAATAGATTCGCTTGACGCTGTTGAGCTGGTAATGAAACTGGAAGAAGAGCTGGACGTTCAGCTGGATCTGGACAGAGATCTCGAAACAATAGATGAACTCGTTAAGTTTGTAGAAGAAAAGATTGAAGGTTAATCGAACATATGAAAAAAGGAAATATAGCAGAGCTCCTGGGAATAGAATATCCGATATTCCAGGGAGGTATGGCGTGGATCGCCGATGGTAAATTAGCAGCTGCTGTATCGAACGCCGGTGGATTGGGTATTATAGCCGCAGGCAATGCAGATGGAGAATATGTGAGAACACAGATACACGCGGCCAAAGAGCTTACTGATAAGCCCTTTGGTCTTAATATTATG
>CAKQNZ010000097.1 GCA_934255435.1 uncultured Clostridia bacterium
CTGCTGGGTTCCGAGATGATCGTGGACGTAGATCACATCGCACTGGCGGACAGGATCGTGGCAGATCTCGAGAAGAAAAGACAGGCGCTTGGCTGGAAATGAGGCTGTCAGCGCAGTGCCGGCGGCAGTCTCAGATTTTCAGATATGATGATCTAATGGTGATTGTCGGTGATGGGTCAGAAACTCTGCCATCGCATCTCATCGCTGCATAGAACAGACGGTGAAACGCTTCATACGCCCGGCAGGAGCTGATCCGCCGCCGGGATTTTACATAGATAACAGGAGTATACAGAAAATGACGAAAACAAAGAAACGGATACAGACCGTAGCTGCGCTGCTGGTACTGGCTCTGCTGGTGGGCAGTGCGGTGTACTACAAATACGACTCGCTCCGCAGCGGACAGCAGGAAGCGGACGCTCAGGAGACTGTGACGCTGAAAATCGCATATCTGCCCATAACCCACGCACTGCCACTCTTCGAAGCGAAGAAGCTTCTGGAAGAAGAAAACAGCAATGTACAGGTGGAACTCGTAAAATACGGCGGATGGAGCGAGCTGATGGATGCGCTGAACACCGGACGAGTAGATGGAGCATCGGTACTTATTGAAATGGCGATGAAATCCCAGGAGCAGGGCATCCCGCTGAAGCTGGCGATGCTGGGACACAAAGACGGCAATATTGTTATAACCTCTAAGGACATCAGCAAGCCCGCACAGCTCAAGGGAAAGACCTTTGCGATACCTAACACTCAGTCGTCCCACAACATACTGCTGCAGACTCTCCTTGAAAAGAACGGCATGTCGGCAGACGATGTAAAGATACTGGAGATGGCTCCGACAGAAATGCCGGCGGCTCTGCAGAGCGGCCAGATAGACGGCTACTGCGTTGCAGAACCTTTCGGCGCCAAAGCGGTTGACGCAGGCATCGGTCAGGTATTCGCCACATCTGAAGAACTGTGGGAAGACTCCATATGCTGCGGCATCGTGCTCAACGGAGATGCAGTCAAAGACAAGGGATCCGCCATCGAGACTTTCCGTGAGGCTTACAAGGATGCCGGAGCGAAACTGGACGAAAAGGAAAGCGCAGCTATCGCCGAAGAATACCTTGGACAGAACAAAAACATCGTAGGTCTGTCACTGCAGTGGATATCCTTCAATGATCTGAATGTAACGAAGACAGCATACGACAACCTGACAGATAAAGTAAAGTCCTACGGACTCAGCAGCCAGCCGCCTTCATATGAAGACTTCGTGCTGCAGCAGGGAAAATGATACAGAAAGTCACGACAATGACATACATTGAAACGATTCAAGGAGATACATCATGAAAAAAACAAGATCATATATAATTTCATTTGCGGTCCTGGTGATACTCTGGGAACTGCTGGCTGTCTCCGGACTTTTCCCGGAAAGCCTGTTCCCGTCGCCGGTACGAACTGCTGAGGCTTTGGGCCGCCGCATATCCTCAGGTGCACTGCTGCTTGACATCGGCGCCAGCATGTACAGATTTTTCATAGGCTATATCACATCAGTGATTGCTGCGGTGATACTGGGTCTGCTTCTGGGCTGGTTCGCAAAGGCATGGCGTTACGTCGATCCTGTGGTCCAGTTCCTGCGCCCCATATCACCGGTAGCGTGGCTGCCTTTCATCGTGCTGTGGGTGGGTATCGGAGACGTTCCCGCCATCGTGATAATTTTCATCGCAGCCTTTTTCCCGGTACTGCTGACCACCGTCACTGCTGTGGGGAACATCGATCCAGTCTACCTGAAGATCTCGGACAATTTCGGTCTTGGCAGAGCCCAGACTCTGCTGGGTATAGTCTTCCCGGCGATTTTTCCGCAGATAGCCAATGCGCTGCATATCGCAGCAGGCACCGCCTGGATATTCCTAGTAGTCGGTGAAATGGCAGGCTCCCAGTCGGGTCTCGGATATCTCATCACGGACGCCCGCAACAACCTGCAGACAGATACGCTGATGGCAGCCATCATCGTCATCGGCATCATCGGTATCGTGCTGGATCTGCTGATCCGCCACGCACAGGAACATGTGGAACGCATCTGGGGATTCAGCAGGAGCGAAGAAAAATGATATCCCACGAAAGGAAGTGACAGCCTATGGCTTTTATAGAAGTAAAAAACGCAAATAAACGATATATACAGAACGACCGTGAATTTACAGCTCTGGACAGCGTTTCGCTTGATATACATCACGGCGAATTCATATGTCTGCTGGGTCCCAGCGGCTGTGGCAAGACAACACTGCTTAACATGATGGCAGGGTTCGAAAAACCCGACTCCGGCATCATAACCATCGACGGCAGGCCTGTGACGAAACCCTCGCCGGAATACGTGACGATATTCCAGCACTACGGTCTGCTGCCGTGGCAGAGCGTGGAACGCAACGTGATGCTGGGACTGCTGGCAAAGAAAACGCCGAAAGATGAAGCCCGCAGGATAGCAGACGAATATCTGACGCTGGTAGGCCTGGAAAAGTTCAAAGATGCACGACCGGTCCAGCTTTCCGGCGGCCAGCAGCAGAGGGTTTCCATAGCAAGAGCCCTCGCCGTTTCCCCGGAAATACTGTTCATGGACGAGCCTTTCGCAGCCCTGGACGCCATCAACCGCCTGAAAATGCAGGATGACATCCACCGCATCGCCGAAGACAAAAAAATAACGACGGTCTTCGTCACCCACGACATCGAAGAAGCCGTGACCCTGGCCGACAGGATCGTCATCATGACGCCGAACCCCGGCAGGATCAAAAGCATAGTCCCTGTCCCTCTCGGCAAAAACCGTGACCGCACAGCCGAAGACTTTCTGAAGATACGTGACAGAGTCTTCGAAATATTCGAGATGAAACCAGATAAGAAGATCGAGTATTATATATAAATCTGTATCAGCGGCCAGTGGGACGGAAACTCAATGTTTCAGCTTCGAAACGTCCCATTTTGTAGGACTCAGGTCGATTCTGCCAGTTAAAATTCTTGTCGCTGCTGGCAAATGGGACGAAACACAACAAACATATCGCAAAAACGTCCCATATAGCGAGACTCGGAGCGTTCATGCCAAAGGTATCTTTCTCTGATAAGGGCAAAAGGGACGAAATCACTGCAATTTTGCTGGTTTTCGTCCCTTTTGGTGGTCCACCACTAATATCTCTTTCAGCGCTGTTTAGCGTGGCCGCCGATTTCGCCAGGAGCTGACTGCGGCTCCGCAGCATATCGGTGTCCAACCAGGCCTTTACATGAGTTTGCGGAACAGTTCCTTGATGTCGTCGATGCTGGCGTCCTTAGGATTGCCCGGTGCGCAGGCGTCTGCGTGAGCCGATTCTGCCAGGAAGTCCAGGTCTTCTTCTTTCAGGGCCTCCAGCTTAGTCGGGATACCTACGTCTATAGAAAGTTTGCGCACTGCATCTACTGCTGCTTTGCGGTATTCTTCAACGGACATATCGTCTACGCCCTTCACGCCCATGGCTCTGGCGATCTCTCTGTATTTTTCACCGGTCTGATCAGCGTTATACTCCATCACTATCGGAAGCATCATAGCACATGCCACCCCGTGAGGCGTGTCGTATACAGCGCCCAGAGTATGTGCCATGGAGTGTGCTATACCCAGACCAACGTTGGAAAATCCCATTCCTGCGATATACTGTCCAAGAGCCATTCCTTCACGGCCTTCCTTTTCATTGGCAACGGCTCCCCGCAGTGATCTTGAAATGATCTCGATAGCCTTGAGATGGAACATGTCCGTCATTTCCCAGGCAGCCTTGGTCGTATATCCCTCAATAGCGTGCGTCAGAGCATCCATCCCTGTCGATGCGGTCAGCCCCTTAGGCATCGATGACATCATATCAGGATCCACTACTGCCACCACCGGCATATCGTGAGGATCCACGCAAACGAACTTTCTCTTTCTCTCCACGTCTGTTATAACATAATTTATCGTGACTTCAGCAGCTGTACCTGCTGTTGTCGGCACAGCTATAATAGGAACGCACGGTTTTTTCGTCGGCGCAACACCTTCCAGGCTCCTGACATCTTCGAATTCCGGGTTGTTTATGATGATGCCTATAGCTTTGCATGTATCCATCGATGAACCACCGCCGATGGCGATCATGCAGTCAGCCTCCGCATCTCTGAACGCCTTCACGCCGTGCTGCACATTCTCAATTGTCGGATTGGCCTTGATATCCGAAAATATCTCGTAAGGGAATCCCGCTGCATCCAGCACGTCCGTCACCTTTGCAGTAACGCCGAATTTCATCAGATCCGGTCCTGTGCACACCAGCGCTTTCCTGAATCCTCTTGCTTTGACTTCCGTCGCGATCTCCTGCACCGCACCTGCTCCATGATACGAAGTTTCGTTCAACATGATCCTGTTTGCCATGATATACCTCCTTCTGAAATATCTGAGTTGTTTTACTGTCTTTATTTTAACAATATCTCCGGCAAACTGTAAGTTACAGACATTTCCCATTGTCACTTTACATCGGATTTCCTGCTTGGAGCCCGCATATCACAGCCTCCCGGCGGATTTCACAAAAAAGGAAAAGCAGACCACATCCGCTCGTGAGAACGAAGGCATGCGATCTGCTGAAGTTGTGGTCTATAATGGTTAGAAGTTAATTATTTATGGAGTTATACCTTTTTTATCTTTTCCTTATCTCTTAACTGTCTTTATTTTAACAATCATTTTATATAAAAAAAAGTGACAATCACATCGATATGTCACTTTTTGACGCATTTTCTTTCAAATTCTTTCAGACTATTTCATTTATTGCCACTATATCGCTCGACTCTGACAGATTTTTCAGTCATATCAGACAAAGTTTGTGAAAAATATCTGCAATCGGCACCGGCATGGCGTCCACCATAAGTCTTGCCATTTCCTCTGGGGTCCCTTTCACATCGCCGGATACCCAGCGTGTAGTCATATATACCGATCCCCTGCAGTACATTTCCAGGATATAAGTCATATCACGACTGAGCTTCTGACCTGATTTCGTCTCTATCAGCTTCCTGTAGAAATCTCTTATCTCGATGAAATCATGGTCTTTCAGGCTGTTCTGTTCATCGCATCTGAACGCAGCATTGAAGAAAAGCCGTTCTTCATCTATGAACCTGAACTTTCTCACGAGGCTCTCATATACGGTGCTGCCCTGACCCATATGTTCGAAAGACTCTGCCAGTATCTTGTCGAAATACCAGTTTATCAGATCATATTTGTCAAAGAAATATCTGTAGAAAGTCTGTCTCGTGATGCCACACTCCTCTACTATCTCTTTCACCGTTATCTTTTCCACCGGCATCTTTTCCATGCAAAGCTTCATGGCAGCTGCCAGTCTGTAGCGTGTCCTGTCCTGACGGCGTTTCGTATGCTCGCCGCTGTCTTCTGCCACATGTATCATGTGATCTATATCTTCTTTTCTACTGTACATAGCCTGCCCTCCCGGGTCACCCATATGCACCACCGGTCAAATACAAAAACCCGGCTGCATCTCATTAAACGGCTGTTTTTCAATATATTTACAGTTTATCATCATGACATGTCAGCGTCAATCTGAACAGCGGCCTTCTTTATATATCCGTGTTCCACATATGCTCCCGGGTTCTCGCAAAGAAAGTGTCTCAGCAGAATAAATGCCATATACTATCGCCTGAAAGCAAGGTCAATGTGACCAGAAAAGAAAACTGCGACAGTACCGGCCTGCCGCAGCAAAAATTCTCTTACGTTATATTCTTTCCTCGTGATACACGCTGCCGTCAAGGTCTTTCCATAAGACAGACCCCTTATCTGTCACCATATAGCTGTGACAGCTGTCTGCCTTGGGTATCGAGACAGATCCCGGATTCATGTAAATATTCCCATCCCCGAAAGGCTCCCATGCCGGTATGTGTGTATGTCCGTGCAGCAGTATGTCTCCCGCTGCAAGCGGCGGCAGATTTTCCATGTTGAACCGGTGCCCGTGGGTCGCATATATCGTGCGTCCTGTTTCTGTACATATGATGCAGTAATCCGCCATTATCGGGAAATCCAGCACCATCTGATCCACCTCTGTATCACAGTTGCCCCTGACGCAAAGCACCTGCGGCTCCAGTTCGTTGAGCATCGCTATGACTTTCTTCGGCTCGTACATTTCAGGAAGATCATTCCTCGGCCCGTGATAAAGTATATCTCCAAGGAGCAGCAGCCTGTCTGCTCCCTCCCGTTCAAAAGCATCCAGCATCTTCCGGCAGTAATATGCCGAACCATGTATATCTGACGCTATCATAAGTTTCATTTCCAGACCTCCTCAGTCAGTGATGGATGTGTTTCATTACAGTTTCTGCAAAGCCTGCAGCCTTGTGAAAATGTCTCAGCTGCTTCTTGTGAGCGCACAGCTTTTCCCTGCATCTGGAGCAGTGCAGGCTGCCGTTGGTCTCATCGGAAAACCGCTCGGGATGTTTTCTGTATATGTATTCCCACCTTGCCAGAAGCCCGGCTGCCACTGCACACAGCGACCAGGTGAAAAAGCTTCTGATAAAAAGCAGCGGCATAAACATCAGCATGTAGTCCCATGTGTATATCCTGCAGCTGATACAGCACTTGTTTTTCATGAACCATGTCTGGAACGGGCAGAAAAACAGTATGCAGATCATATCCGAAACGGAATAGAACAGACTGAGCAGCAGCAGTATACCCTGATCTATGATGCCGCTGAAATACAGCACTGCAAAGATACCATTGACCAGTATCCAGATAACTGCTATCCAGAATGCACCCCGGTCATACTGCCTCAGGGTTTTCATGGCACGCTCTGTGTCTGCGCCCTCCACCAGTATGAAATTAGCTGCGAACTGCTTCTGGCAGCCCATACTCTCCAGCCTGAGCGGAAAATACTTCATCAGCATCTCGATCATGAACACTGCCCATACGAATACTGCAAAGAATCTGACTGCGGGCTGTATGCTCAGCAGTCTGTCCGCCGAGAACCCAATTATATAAAAGACCAGGC
Organism: uncultured Clostridia bacterium; assembly: GCA_934255435.1. Lineage (GTDB taxonomy): Bacteria > Bacillota > Clostridia > Peptostreptococcales > Anaerovoracaceae > Lentihominibacter. The sequence continues at coordinate 6,993 of CAKQNZ010000097.1, forward strand.
ATATGATGAACATCGCTGATCGCCCGAAAAATTTCAAATAGTGTACTGTCGATATGTCTGATATCCTGTGTTTATTCATCTGCTTCACCTGCCTGAAAAAAATGACCACCCTGCACGATGCAGAATGGTCACCATTGAATACGTTGTTTCAGTTTCGTATCGGAAATTCCCGTCTGTGCGGGGCATACAACTAGTCGAGGTTGTACTTGCTCTTGAATTTCTCAACACGTCCGCCTCTGTGAGCGAATTTCTGCTGTCCTGTAAAGAATGGATGGCACGCTGAGCAAATGTCTGTTCTGATTTCGTCCTGTACAGACCTTGTCATAAATGTGTTACCGCATGCGCAAGTTACTTTACATTCCTTGTAGTCAGGATGGATTCCTTTTTTCATGCTAATCACCTCTTTCTTGCTCCGGCTTTTGACCATCGCATATTTACTGTGTGTTCACAGCATTTAAATCATACCACAGCAGGCCTTCTGGTTCAAGCCTTTTTTGCCGATTCATGAAAAACTGCGGCACCTGTCTGCCCTCTGACGGGGCTGCATGATGCCGCAGCTGTTATCACTGTA
>CAKQNZ010000098.1 GCA_934255435.1 uncultured Clostridia bacterium
ATAAGAAGTGCGCTATAATTGATCTGCTCTCTGAATCGATCACGTTCCCGTATGATAGATGAATAATCTTTTATGTTAATCTTTGTCCTATTCTTTGTATTTGTCAGTGTCTCCACACCCGTATCCTCTGGCATTGACTCACTGACCCTTTGGTCTTCATACACCGACCCTTTGGCATCTATGTCCCAAGGGTCATCCATCATCAAAATATGTCGTTCGTTTTCAAACTTATCTTCGGGCACTTCTTCACACATCAGTTTCACTAGCATATCTGGCACCAGTTCGATATATAAAACATTCCCGTACTTCATTCCGTTGATAATCTCATTTCTTGTGTGCTTGATAATATATCCATTATGTGCCAACCTGTTCAAAGCATTTTTTACCTGCTCATAGGATAAACTGAACTTATCTGCCAGTTCTCTTATGCTCTTTTGCAAATAATCTTTCCTGAATTTCTTTTTCCACACTATCATTCCAGTTGCGTTCTCCTTTATTTCCGTAGGCCTGTACCAGTATACAATCTCTGCAAGGATGACTATTGCTACCAAATCCGACTTGCCGCTTTGAAGCGTTATCTTTCCATACCAGGAATTGGGGATCAGATTGCCTGCATATTTCAACTGTCCTACTGCATCTACGATCTGATTTCCAGAGGAAACAATTTTTCGCACTTCCATCACCCCCTCCTGTGGTTTTTATTCAAAACGCTTCCAGAATCTCTATCATACGGTCAAGTCTCGTGATCAATACATTCTCTGTCTCTTTTTCGTATCTGTCTGATTCGACTTCCTCTTTGATTTCCTTAAGAGTCCGTCTCATAGAAATCAGCATATGAGGATTTCCTTTAGCTTCTACTTTACGTCTAAATAAGCAGTCTCTGATATAATCCTGTTTGATTCTGTATCCACTGATCCGCCACATCAAATCCAGCTCTTCCGCTTCCTGCGGAGAAAGCCGGAACGCAACGGTCTTCGATCTGAACCGCCCCTCTGCATCTAAGTTTTTCTTACTCATTCATTGCCTCTCTTTCTGCATTTAACAGCTGACTCATTTGTTTCTGCTTTTCTTCCATGGGGTGCGCATACTGCAAAGTAATACGAATCGACTCATGCCCCACTCTGTCTCCTATAACGGTGGGATCGAATCCCTGTGATACAAGATACGTAATATGTGAATGTCTTAATTCATGCGGCGACAGGCGTTTCACGCCGCTTTCTTTTGCACCTCGTTCAAGTTCGTGACGATAAAAGCTTGCACTCCGTGTGAATATCCTGTCATTACTTTCAAGGCCAAATATTGATTCTATATAGTCTTCGATTTCTTCGGCCACAGTATCCGGCATTACTACATCCCGATTTCCTTTTTCTGTTTTCGTTGGCCCAAAACCATACTTCGTGTACGCCTTTCGGATATGAATGATCTTCTCTTTAAAATCAAAGTCATTCGGCGTCAGTCCAAGCAATTCACCAATTCTCAACCCACACCAGTAAAGGATTTCAAATCCATAATAAGACTCTGGCTTGTTAGATACACATTTGATAAATGCACTGTACTCTTCATTTGTCCAGAAAGCTTTCTCTTTTCCCTTTGATTTACCCATGATTCCTGCTCTATGACATGGATTTTCGGGCAATCTGTAGAATTTTACTGCATGATTAAACATTGCGTTAAGCTGTGCGTTTATAGTTCTCAAATATGTTTCTGAAAAAGCCTTTCCATTCTTTTTCTTAAGGCCTTTTAAATCGCTTTGCCATGCTCTAATATCCGATGGAGTAATCTCATTCAGCTTTCTTTCTCCGAGATGCGGCAGTATCTTCAACCTTATGATCGTATCTTTCGTATCCCAGGTTGACTCTCTTATAGTCGGAAGCACATCAGCCTTATACCTTTCATAAAAGCTATTCATGGTCATTCCCAAACAACTGCTGCTGCGTTTTTTCAGTTCATTCTCCCACTCTAGTGCCTCACGCTTTGTACGAAATCCTCGCTTTGTGGTTCTTTTCCGGGTTCCCTCATAATCCACATAGGAAGCCTGTACCATCCATGTGCTCTTGCCTTTTTCCTTACGGACTGCCATTCCAATCACCTCTCTAACCCGATTTTTTATAGCACATTTTTTCTTCAAAATATGCCCTGCTCACTCTACCTGAAATCGTATGGAAGCCTTTTTCTTTCAGCTCATTATTAAGCGTTCTAATCAGACGATACGCATATCCCTCAGATACATCCATGATCTCAGCAATTTCCTTCGCTCTGATAAAATTCTTTTCAGCCATCTTTGATACCTCCTTTATTTTATCAGTTCATTATTGAACTGTGTGAATGTAATTATAATATCAGTTCATTATTGAACTGTCAATCCTTTTTTGAAAAAATTATTTCAGTATTGAACTGTCCGTGCTATACTACTTCTATATCAAAGAAAGAGGTTTCCACTATGACTATTGGTGAAAAGATAAAAAAATTCCGCACGAAAAAGAATTTAACACAAAAGCAACTGGCTTCTATGACGGGACTGAGCGAGCCTGCTATCAGAAACTATGAATTAGGGAACAGAACGCCTTCAGAAAAACACATAAACAGAATTGCTGAAGCTTTAGGCGTAAGTCCTTTCGCAATTTCTGATCCAAGCCTTGAATCATACCTTGGTGTTATGCATACTCTTTTTGAACTGGAAAATGAATATGATGCAACACTTATATATGAGCCTGGTTCAGCTTCTATTGAATTCCCTGCAGGATCAGAACTGAATTCCAGAATGTTTGATTGGGCCAAAGCTTTTACCGCATATAAAGAAGGGAAACTAACAGAAGAAGAATATGAAGAATGGAAAAATACTTATCCTGAGTCTGTGATTTTCAATAAAAAATAGCACTATTCTACACAGAATGCGTCAAAAATGCGTCAAACCAAAAACTCAAAAATCCCGAACCATTGATTTTTCAACAAGTTCGGGATTTATTCTCTTAAAAACGTCTATTCGAACTCTATCGTCCCTGGTGGTTTGCCTGTGCAGTCGTACATGACTCTGTTGACGTGTTTCACTTCGTTGACGATCCTTGTGGTCACTTTCTGCAGGACTTCCCATGGGAGCTGTGCTGCTTCGGCTGTCATGAAGTCCGAGGTCATTACAGCTCTGAGGGCTATGGCGTAGTCGTATGTCCTGAAGTCGCCCATTACTCCGACGCTCCTCATGTTGGTGAGGGCTGCGAAATACTGTCCGATGGTGCCAGGCTGTCCGTATTTAGGGATCAGGCCGGATTCCATGGCGTTGGCGATCTCTTCACGATAGATTGCGTCTGCATCCTGGACGATCTTTACCTTTTCCTCAGTGACATCACCGATGATCCTGATACCGAGGCCCGGACCCGGGAACGGCTGACGGAACACCAGATAATCAGGGATGCCCAGTTCCAGTCCTGCTCTGCGTACTTCATCCTTGAAGAGCATACGCAGCGGTTCGACTATCTCCTTGAAATCAACGTGGTCAGGCAGTCCGCCTACATTGTGGTGGGACTTGATCACAGCTGATTTACCGAGACCTGATTCGATGACGTCAGGATAGATAGTTCCCTGCACCAGGAAATCCACCGCACCGATCTTCTTTGCTTCTTCCTCGAATACGCGGATGAATTCCTCGCCGATTATCTTTCTCTTCTGTTCAGGCTCTGTAACACCCGCCAGTTTATCGTAAAATCTCTGCTGTGCGTTCACACGGATGAAGTTCAGATCGTACGGACCTTCAGGGCCGAATACTGCTTCTACTTCGTCGCCTTCGTTCTTACGCAGGAGACCGTGATCCACGAACACACATGTCAGCTGTTTGCCTACTGCCTTGGAAAGCAGCACAGCGGCCACCGACGAATCCACGCCGCCGGAAAGAGCACAGAGGACCTTGCCGTCTCCGACTTTTTCACGAACAGCTTTTATCGTATCCTCCACAAAAGATCCCATCTGCCAGTCTCCGCTGCATCCGCATACGTCCTTGACGAAAGCCTCCAGCATCTTCGTGCCTTCAATGGTGTGCATTACTTCAGGATGCGGCTGCAGAGCATAGATCCTGCGGTCAGGATTTTCCATGGCTGCCACAGGACATACAGACGTATGCGCCGTTATCCTGAAGCCCTCAGGCACCTGGCTGATATAATCCGTATGGCTCATCCAGCATATAGTCGTATCAGCCACTTCTCTGAAAAGTCCACTCTTGTCATCCACAGTGACTTCCGTCCTGCCGTACTCGCTCACCGGAGCTGTCTCTACTCTGCCACCCAGCTGGTGTGCGATGAGCTGAGCGCCGTAGCATATACCCAGTACAGGTATGCCCAGATCGTATATCGCTTTATCGTACTGAGGGGAATCGTCTCCGTACACACTGTTCGGGCCCCCTGTGAAAATTATGCCTTTAGGGTTTTTAGCCTTTATATCATCAAGGCTCATGGTGTAAGGATGCACTTCGCAGTACACGTTGCACTCTCTTACTCTCCTGGCGATCAGCTGGTTGTACTGCCCGCCGAAATCCAGGACTATGATCATCTCATGATTCATATCTACCTCACAAAATATTATCTGTTGCTGTACTTATTACCTGTTGCTGCTGCCGCTTCCCTCTCTCAGGATAACGTCATGAGCTCCGCCTTCAACTATACTTGTAGCCGATACAACTGTGAGCTTCGCATCCCTCTGGAGATCCGGGATCGTAGTGACACCGCAGTTGCACATAGTCGATTTCACCTTCTGCAGTGACTGTCTCACATTATCGCTGAGCGGGCCTGCATACGGTACGTAGGAATCCACGCCCTCTTCGAAGGAAAGCTTGCTGTCGCCGCCCAGGTCGTAACGCTGCCAGTTTCTTGCTCTGTTGGAACCCTCGCCCCAGTATTCCTTGACATAGCTGCCGTTTATAGTCAGCTTTGCTGTAGGGGATTCGTCGAATCTCGAGAAATATCTTCCCAGCATCAGGAAGTCAGCGCCCATAGCCAGTGCCAGCGTCATATGGTAATCGTAAACGATACCGCCGTCTGAGCAGATAGGGATATATACTCCTGTTCTTTCGTAGTATTCGTCTCTTGCTTTGGCAACTTCGATAACAGCTGAAGCCTGTCCACGGCCGATACCCTTCTGCTCTCTTGTGATACAGATAGATCCGCCGCCGATGCCGATCTTGATGAAGTCTGCACCTGCGTCAGCCAGATAGTTGAAACCTTCTCTGTCAACGACATTTCCGGCTCCGATCTTAACGCTGTCGCCGTATTTTTCCCTTACGAAATCCAGCGTCAGTTTCTGCCATTCAGAAAAGCCCTCTGATGAGTCGATACAAAGCACATCGGCGCCTGCTTCAACCAGAGCAGGTATCCTCTCTGCATAATCCCTTGTGTTGACTCCGGCACCTACCACATATCTCTTATGCTCGTCCAGCAGTTCATCAGGATATTCCTTATGTGTATCGTAATCCTTACGGAAAACAAAGTACGCCAGCTTCTGGTTCTCATCGACGATCGGCAGTGCATTGAGCTTGTTGTCCCAGAGGATATCGTTCGCTTCTGAAAGTGTCACTCCTGCCTTTGCATATATCAGCTTGTCGAAAGGAGTCATGAATTCGCTTACCTTAGTGTCCGGTGAAAGACGGCTTATACGGTAGTCTCTGCTTGTGACCAGACCTACCATTTTGCCTTCTGCCGTGCCATCTTCTGTTACAGCAGTAGTGGAATGACCTGTCCTTGCCTTAAGTGCCAGGAGATCCGCCAGTGTCTGATCCGGTCTGATATTAGCATCGCTTGTAACGAATCCCGCCTTGTGGTCCTTTACACGTCTTACCATTTCTGCCTGGCTCTCTATGCTCTGTGAGCCGTATATGAACGATATGCCACCTTCTTTGGCAAGGGCTATTGCAAGTCTGTCTCCTGATACAGCCTGCATTATGGCTGATACCATAGGGATGTTCATCTGTATAGGCGATTCCTCCTCGCCTTTTCTGAATTTCACTACCGGCGTCTTCAGGGATACGTTCTCGACTCTGCATTCAGTCGAAGAATAACCCGGTACTAAAAGATATTCGTTGAATGTTCTCGATGGTTCATCAAAAATATGTGCCATTTATACCTCCTCTGCTTTTTTTCAGCTGTGTGATTTATTTAAAAAATATTTTTCAAAAAATGATATTATAATATTTTATCTCAAAAACGTCTCTATTACAATTGATTTTACGACATTTGAATATTTTATACTATTCAAACAAAGCACTGCTGTCTTCAAAGCTAAAAACAGACTTCTCCAAATGACTCCCGGCAGCGGTTTTTTCCCGCATATCACAGATCGTACGGCTGCTGCAGCAATGGATCTGGAAAAATACCGTTATCTCAGAACCGCAAAAAATCGTTTTCGTTGCATTTGCAACTGAAATATTCTGACCATTGTGTTAATATATTTATATATCTTTTATTCGAAGCTGAAAACAGCCCCTGCAGGGTTGTCTGTTCAGGTTGGTTTGAAAGCTTGCAACAGTGCCGGAGAGTTTCAGCCGCATACAGGTCAGTTCCTTATGCCGAAACCCGTCAACGACCCGTACCACAACCCAGATACAGATGTTCTGGTACATAGTTATATTTGTTATTATCGTTCAGTCAGAAAACGAACATACCGGAGGTGGAAAATGATATACAACTCAGAAGAAACAAAACGTGTGCGTGCAAAAATACAGGAGAATATGAACGCTGCGCTCAGAGAATTCGAACAGGAAAATTCATGCGAGGGGATGTTCAAAGCACCTGTCATAACGTACCACTATGCAAGAGACCCTATATTCGATACTCTTTACAGGATGGGGCTCTGTGATCACCCGAGCAAGGTCTACAGGCCGGGAAACACGATAATCACATATTTCGTGCCCTACAGCGACAGCATAATCGAAAGCAACAAGGAAGGCAATGCGCCTTCTGCTGAATGGACCGAAGCCTACGGAAAAGGTTCTGTCCTGACCATGCGCCTCAACCGTACGATAAGGGAAACGCTGGAATGGAGAGGCAGACTGGTTTCCTATCTGAACACACAGCTGGACTGGGATGAAAAGAAAGCCAGAGAGACATGGTCCCATAAAACTGCAGCTTACATAGCCGGAATGGGCAGCTTCTCTACTGCAGGTTCGCTTGTCACATCAGAAGGCTTTGCCGGAAGATTTTCCGGAATGATAACCGACGGCCTTTATTTCGACGAAAAACCTGAGGGACTGCCGACATCCGAAGCTGAAAAGATCACAGATGCTATAGTAGAAGACTCCTACGGCAAATGTCCTTCCGCTGAATGTATCAAAGTATGTCCATGCGGCGCCATATCAGAAGACGGCGTAGACAGGTTCAAATGTCAGCAGCACTGCAAAACTATCAACAAATACATACCATCGCCTGACGTATGTGGTAAATGCTATTACTACTGATACTGCTGCATCTACGAAAAAAACAGCATGGTGAGCGTCCATGCTGTTTCTTTTGATTGTTGTGTCGTTTAACGAAATACCACTTAGACTGGAGAGCAGTCTGAC
>CAKQNZ010000099.1 GCA_934255435.1 uncultured Clostridia bacterium
CTTGACGTCTGCCTTTGTACCGCCATCTACGTCTGTTGAGCCGTCATAACGGTTTACGAAAGGTATCACGACGCCCTTTTCACCGAGAGCTGTATCATCTCTGCTCAAAGTCTTGTCGAAGATCTTTTCGTTCTTTGTGGTGTTTGTCAGTACGACTTTTGCTTTCAGCGTGCCGTCTTCACCGTCTATCGTCGTTATCTCCAGCTTATACTGGTTCTCGTCGTAGACATAACCCTTATCGCTGCCTTTTGTCTCTGCAAAGGTGTAAGTGTATGTCTTTCCGATGTCTTCCTGAGTCATGGTCATCTGCAGTGATGAAAACAGTGTAGTTACTACTGAATCCTTTGCAGCCTGACTGCCGAAAGCCGCATCATCTGCCGCGTCTATCTTCAGTTTGTCTGCCGAAGCCTTGTCTGCTGCTTTGATGCTGAACTGGAACTGATCTTTCGCCATGTCATGCCCGTGAAGCACCTTTGTGACGCTTACTCCGCATACTTCGTCAAGTGGCAGGTTTTCTGTCTCGTATTTATTTGTGAATGTCCTGCTGCCCTCTACAGCTGTTACTGCTGCTGCGAGCTTGCCGTTGCCGTCGTCTGTCACTGTAACTGTGATGACTCTTGCAGTGTCGTCATATACCATTCCGGCTGCTTTATCGTCCGGAACTTTTTCTTTTACTTCGTATTTGTATACGCCGGCTTTCGTAAAGGTTATCTTTTCAAAAGATATAGGTGCTTTGCCGTCTGCAACGTCAGCCTTCTTCACAGTCATCTCTGTCTTGTCAGGCATCGGCGCTCCGTCTGTCAGAGATTTCAGTGTGAATGTAAAGCTGTCGCTGTCTTTCCACTCACGACCTGTCAGCACCTTGCTGAATCCCTCTGTAATATCCACAGGATCTGCATCCGCAGCCTTGTAGCTGTTGGTGAATCTCACTGAAGGTACACCTGCATCGGCCTTGGAGCTGTCGTAAACAGCACTCTTGCCGCTGCCGTCTGCGCCTTTCCATGTTATCGTCGTGACTGTGTGCATCGTGCCGTCGCCATTGTCCACGACTTTGATTGCAGCTTTATATACTGTTTTGTCGTATGTCACTCCGCTGAGACTTCCTGTCGTCTCTTTCACCGTGTAAGTGTATGTCTTCCCCGCATCAGCCTCAGTGAACACGAGTCCCTGCAGTTTCTTTATGACATCCGCTTCACCTGAGCCTCTCTGCTGAGGATTGGTGAACGATTTGTCGCTGTCGCTGATGGCAGGTGCGCCTTCTGACGGTGTGATGGTGAAAGCAAATTCTCCCGCCTTCATTACTCTGCCATTCATGACTTTTTCCACATGCAGTCCGCCGCTGGTGCTGTACGCATGTGATGCTTCGTATTTATTCTTGAAAACTGCTCTGTCCGATGCATCGGAAACAGTGCCGTTATCGTAGGAAACCGCCGCCTTGAGCTTGCCGCTGCCATCGTCTGTCACTACGACAGTGACCTTTGCAGTATGGCGGTCGTATGTCATTCCGCCGGCTTTCTGATCAGGTACAGTTTCCTTTATATCGAAGGTGTAAGTCCCCTCTTTTGTAAAGGTCACATCTCCGAACGTGAATTCTTCTGCCTTGCCTTCACCCACAGCACCCTTTACAGAAGCTTTGTCTCCGCCTGATGCGATAGTGATGACTTTGTCGCTGACAGCTTTCGCTGTGCTGTCATCACCGGCTGTAAGAGTGAAGTCGAATTTTTCTCCGTCCTTTATATCTCTGCCTGTCAGCGTCTTGTCGCCTCTGAGAGCAGTATTGCCTGTCAGTGTCACAGAATCTGCTCTGTATGTGTTGTGGAAAACAGGAACGTTCGTCGTCAGCGCTTTTCCTGCAGCGTCAAGGTACGTTCTGTCAACGATGACTGTATCCTTGCCGTCTACTGTATCTATATATACCTTCAGGACTATAGTATACTTCGTCGGGTCATATTTTACACCGTTGACTGTGTAGTTGTTCTCAGCAGTAGCTCCTGCCGGAAGGACTTCTTCCAGTGTGTATTCATATGACACAGGCGAATCCTTTGTAGCACCCTTTGCATCTTCTGCGGTGAAAGTCAGTGCATCGAATTTCACGCCGATACCAGTGTTGGTAGTCTCGATGTAGTCTTTTGCACCGGCAGGCAGCGGTGCTCCCGCTGTTTTCGGTGTGATACGGAAAGTGTATTCGCCGTCTTTCAGCTGTCTGCTGCCGGTGTAGTCGGTGAATATCTTGCTGGCAGTAACGTCTACACGCTCTGAATCAGCATCGTATACATTTTTGAAAACTGCTGTATTGTCTTTTACTTCCACAGCATTCTCAAGTTCTGTTCCGTTGTCGTCCCTGACTTTGTTCATGACTGCCTCTGCCTTGAGAGTGCCACCTTCGTCAGTCACGGTAACTGTCACTGTATATGCTGCGTATGAATATGATACGCCCAGTTTCCTGTCCGCACTCGGATCGTTTTCTATGATCCTGTAGCTGTATGTTCCAGGTTTCGTGTATTTTATATCGCCGAATACCTGGTTTATCTCATCAGCACTTTTTACATACTTTATCGAGTTCCTGACTCCTGCGTTTTCTACGGTCCCTTCCGGCATCGGCACGTCGCTGCCGTCAGCTGCCAGGAAGAATGTGAACTCTGCATCCTTGAGATAATCCATATCCCATGCAGATCTGCCGCTGGCTGTCACAAAGTCCTTCCTGAGTTTCAGATTCGCCGAACCGTCCAGTGTAGCCGGATCTGCCTTGTATGTGTTGGTGAATGCTGCCGAAGCTACATCGTTGCCCGGCACTGTGCCTTTTGCAAATATATTGCCATTATCGGCCTTGCCTGTGGCTGCCTTGTCTCCGGCATTGTCCTGAGCGACTGCTCCCGCAAAGTGGTCCGCTGCCGTCTCAGTCACAGTATAATCTGTTCCCGGTGCGAGACCGTATATCTTCAGAGTCTGGCCGTCTTTGAGAGTGAATGTATCTCCCGGCTTTATCTTGAAAGAGTCTCCGTCTGCTTTCGCTCCGGTATATTTCTGAGCAGTGTATTCAGTCTTGAGCTCACTGCCCTCTTTTGCTGTAAGTTCCAGCTTGTATTCGAACACCTTGTCTTTCAGGCTTTCAGGAACTGCATGACCCTTCTCAGCCTTCACGGTCTTGCTGATATCCAGCTGGCCCGGCAGATCGAATGTCATTCGACCGTTGTTACCAAGATATGTGTAAACATCCTTGCCTCGGAAATCATTTTCCCATACAGGCTTCCGAGATGTTTTCGCTGTCGACGTTTTGTTGGCGCCTTCATCCTTGTCTTCTGTAAAGTATGTCAGACTTGTTGTCCTCGGCGTTCCTGCCGGGATATAGTATGCGCCGGTCTTGCTGTCTTTTTTAGCGTATCCTTCCAGCAGTATGTTACTGTTGCCTGGGATCTTCACTGTGTTGATCCTGCTGACAGCTTTGCCATCATCCCCCAGCTCGTAGTAGTCATGCTGGTAGTAATAGATGGTATTGCCACTGACGTCGATATCACTGGTCGCAGGCTTTGTGCATTTTTCATCCAGATACATGACTTCATCATTCTGGAAATAGTAGAAGTCATTGGTCGCCGCTGGTACGAACTGAGCGTATGCACCTACTCCTTCCGAGTATTCATCTTCAGTATCTTTATCATATTTGTTGGTGTAGAAGTGCACCTGACCTTCATCATCCTTATTGGCGTTGATGTATGCCTGAAGCAGTGCATCAGGATTTTCGATGCTTTCTGCAACGCCATCTTTCAGACTTACATCATAGAAAAGACGCATCGGATATTCCTCATCTATGGTCATGTTGCCGTCTTTGTCTATCTCGTAGTATCTCAGCGGTATCAGGTTTGCCGGTATCTTCACTGTGACAAGATCTCCTGTCTGCATCTGATCATTGCCGGTGGCCTTTTCAACTGTTATCTCTATATCACCGAGATTCCCTTCCGGATATACATGGTTCGTATCCGGGATATCCTCGCTGAATATATATTTTACAGTCTTTTTGTTTCCTGCAGTGGTTTCTTCCTTGCTGGTATATTTGAACGGCTGATCTGCATATGCCAGTGTATTCAGGTCGTCTACCTGCATGTAATCGCCAAGCTGGTCTGTCAGGGTGATATATCCGGTCCTGTTAGGATCCTTTCCCTGCTCCACCTCTGTCGGCGACTGCGCCAATGCGACTATCTCGTCTCCGATCTCTGTGAATATATTGTTCAGATCTGAAGCATTGGTTGCCACCTTGTAGTACTGTGTGTCGTCGCCGTTGCCGTCCTTGGCACGGGCGCCCAGGTTATTGTAAGCTGTGGCGTCAGGGTAGTTGCTTGACATACCATGCATGTAAGCGTTGAACCTTTCTTTATCAGTCCATCCACCCCAGCCTGTATGACCTGTGATGCTTGCGTCTGCATCATCGAATACGCCGATAGTATAGATATATGCGTCCGATTTGATGGTCCTGGCAGATTCTATGGCATTATTTGCAACAGTACTTGAAAAATCACTGAATGTAGTTGGCTGACCGTCTGTGAAGAAGATCACTACCCTCTGTACATTTTTACGGTCGCTGCTGCTGGATTCATCAGACTTGCTTCTTTCAACCAGCGTCTTTGCAAGATCCATAGCATTGTCAGCGGCAGTAGCACCTGCAGGGTTCAGAGCATTGACACTGTTTTTGAGCTGTGACTTATTGCTGCTGGTATATGCACCGTAATTATTTACGATCTGAGTGTAGTTGTAAGTATAACCTCTGTCACGATAAGTATCGTTGCCAACCCTGTTGTTTTTGTTACCGGCAAACTTCACCAGAGAGATACGGCTCTGAAGATTAGCCGGCCGCTTGTCGTTCTCCTCTGCCGATCTGTCGATGAAACTGTTCACCGCATTTTTCAGTTTGCCGATTTTCTTATCACCATTCCTGTCCCGGTCATCCATACTGCCGGACACATCCAGTACCAGCACTATATCCAGCGGTACTGTCGACTGCCCGATTATCTTCGCAGTAGATGACAATGCTGACAATCCTACAAGAAAATCAGAATCATTGTTCTTCTTGATCGTCTTGGTGTCCTGTTTCGGGTTTGTGAGTGTGATGTCTCCTGTAGATACGGACTTGTCCGTCCATATCCTGCCGATGTTCTTCGTGCTGTCATCCAGCGCATTCGCATCATGCCACTTGTTTACAGTAATATCATCTGCAACGGTGTTCTCAGCGGCTCCTGCCGACTGAGGCCATAATCCGAATACCATAACAGCGACGACCAGAAACGCCAGCACTGAAGCAATCTTTTTCCCCCGTTTACTTCTTGCTTTCATTTAAGTCTCCTCCTGTTAATGTATACTGTGCTGCAATATCCAGGTATCTGCTACCGTGGTCCCCTGCTGATAAAACCCTTGTCAGACACATTGCAGCTGTCTCTGTGCCTGATCCTCATTTTCCCTTATAAACATGGTTTCTGTAAATTTGCTGTTACTGATATAGATTTTGTTCCGACCCCATTGACTGACCTGATATCCAAAATGAAGGATGATCCTGCTGTGTAAAGATATTACTTTTTCAATTTCAGATATACAACAAAGCATGGCTTCACGCCATGTAGTGTTTTTAACTATTCAGCCATAATTCCCCATAATATATATAGATGTAGTAACATCTATATTTTATGTATGCTAATAATACTACCCCCCCCCTGAAAAGTCAAGGAAAGACGGCTGTTTTTCAACACTTCAGGCCGAAAAATTTTTGATTTTTTTATTTTTTATGAATACGGCACAATTGATAGCTGACCTTTTGGTTAATTATAACAATAAAATATTTCATATCTTACCTTGTGGAATAGTATGTAATGACCGCAAGCTAACCTTTCTTAAATGCCAGAATCCCTTGTGATGAAGGGAATTATGACTGCCATAAAGACCACATGTATACATGATGTACTTTGCAGGAGAAATAAAGCTGCGAGCTCTTTTCCTGATGAACCCTGTAAAAATTTCCACAGGTTTTGCCATATTACGGATTTTGGTATGGCCTTAAGCTTTTAAGACATGATCTTCTATATATCACTTTTTTCCGGGAAAGCCATCGGCGATCCACCTGGAGAAATGGACAGCAACAAACGCAGTTAACTTTGGTGAACTCCGGCGAACATCGAAGATCCGTCGGTTTATCAACAGGAATTTCCTGTACAACAACAAAACCGCCAGGATCTGATATCCTGACGGTTCGCTGTTTCGTGGCACCCCTAGCCGGAATCGAACCAGCAACTAACCCTTAGGAGGGGCTTGTTATATCCATTTAACTATAGAGGCAAATCCCTTATTCACTTATGACTTTTCACAAAATCATTTTATATTATACTCCATAGCGAGATGATTTTCAATAAGAATTTTTCTTATTACAGATAAATTTAATAGACCCCCTATCAGATAGTTTACACCTATAAGTGTAATTGAAAGTTATAAATTTATAAGAACATCAGGCAAAACGTAACTTATTGTCTGTCGACTTATTGTTTGAAATTCAATAACATTATATTGAGTAATTTATTAAGGAGATTCTTATTATGGATATCTTGAAAGTATTTGGTACCAACCTTCGCAAATATCGACAGGAAAAAGGACTTTCTCAGGAACGGTTTGCTGAAAAATGTGGATTACATCGAACATATATCAGCGATATTGAACGTTTCCAGCGAAGCATCTCGCTTGATAATATTCAGAAGATTGCAGACGCACTTGAAATAGAAACATATAAATTATTTATGGAGGGGGAATAATATGAATTATAAACTGAAGAATAACGATATTGCACTGTTCAACGAAAGCAAAACTGTTAATTTTCCAAAATATACATCACAACTGATTAATTTAGCAAATCAAAATGCTCAAGGTACCCGACCAAATACTGTTGGACAGTTATCCGAACTTTTTCTTCAGTACACTGAAGAATCCAGCGATATGAATATTAACGACTGGGAACAATGGTATACTGACAAATACCCGGATAGCATCGGCATTGCTGCAGATAAAATTTTTGATCATATTCAAAAGCTGAAAAGAGCCATTGAATTAATAGACAAAGATATGGTATCAGCCTGGGTCGATGATCTCGTTATAACGAAAACATTCAACGGGCTGTACATTCAAAAAGCTATCCTTGCATCACTTGCTGAAATAAAAGGTGAAAGTTACCGGCTTGCAACTCCGGAAGAAGAATCAAAAGGAATTGATGGCTACATAGGTACAACGCCTTACTCAATCAAACCCGATCTTTACAAGACTAAAAGTCAGTTATCAGAAGTAATTGATGTAAGAATGATATATTATAAAAAAGTGAAAGATGGCTTTAAAATCGAAGTTGAAAATTAATAATTAAACCATTATGTTAAGAAGAACGAAACATTTTGAGGTGACCTCTAATTGCCCGATCAATCACCCGACAATCAGAAGTCACTTCTTTTCATTCGTTCTTTTTCAGAAATTCAGAGTAGGAGCATCTTATTTCGTTCCCTTCCGACACTA
>CAKQNZ010000100.1 GCA_934255435.1 uncultured Clostridia bacterium
AATTCACACACCACATGGAATCGCTGGCAGGCGAGCGTGGACTTGAGGTAAAAGATGAGATACAGCTCAGGAACTATCTCCGGCATCACAGGCGCTGAAACAGTAAAGCAGGCTTTTGCAAATGCACTGCATTTCATTTCTGATATGCTTTCCGATGCAGGCCCCGGTCCTGCCGTGATATATGTATCTTCCAACATTCCAGAGCCTTATCATCCTGCGCCTCAAAATCCCTGACTTTTCATCGGGCCCCACCTGAAAGTTCCTGATAACTTCTGCTTAGAATATAGACGTCAGTGTCTGACCCATGATATAATAGCAAAACAGATATACGTCATATCGCTGCCGTATATCCCTTTCCCGTGGCAGCATCAGCTCTGCCGGAGAAAGTCATATTTTTCGGAACATGAAACGATCCCTTACGGATACTGTTTCATATTTTTTTAAGCGATATCGTTATTTACTGACGAAGGAGGTTAATATGATCGCCAAAAAGAACAACAAGCTGATCACCAGTGTGATACTGTCCATGCTCATCATACTGGCAATGATCCCATCGCTGGCATTTGCAGACCAGAACCTTGTGGACTACACAGGACTGCAGCAGGGTACTACCAGCACCAGGATATATATGCTGAACTGCGGTAATCTGGAAACCCTTTACCCAAATGTATTCGGTGACAACAACAACTACACCAGCAGATGGAACATCAAAACGGACGCTGACGTTACAGACCATTTCGAGAACTACATCACGGACAAGCCTGATGCGTCAAAGAAAACCGAATTTGTATTTTCCATAGGCGGCAGTGGCATGAACCATCTGGATATCACTGATCCGACATTCCGCAAAGGTATCACGGACTATCTCACTGTGACTGATACTGCCGGAAACAGCTGCAAACTGGATGTGGACATGGTATTCACACCTCATTCGGGCAGCGGCGGCGGTACTGGCGGCGGCCCAAGCAGAGCAGTGGATGTCATCGTAAAGATAGCGCCGGATACACTGCAGCCTGCCACGGCATACAGATTTGCTATAATGTCAGGACTTTCATCAGGCAGAGATGCCCTGAACAAGGACATTTACTTCAACTTCACGACTGCTCCTGTCATAATGCAGAGCATCGTGCTTGAGGATACTGAGCTGACACTGGACAAGGGTTCCGATAAAACACTCAAAGTCAAAGAGATACTTCCTGCAAACACAACAGACAAGACTCTCATCTGGGAATCTTCGGACAAAAATGTCGTATCAGTTGATGAAAACGGCAAGATAACAGCGGTTGACAAAGGAACTGCACAGATAACGGTACGCTCCGCTGACGGAGGCGCCTCAGCAGTATGCAATGTCAAGGTAAGTATCCCTGCAGCCGGAAACGACAAGGATAAAAACAATGACAAAGACAACAAGACCGGAACCGACACAAAGATAACCAAAACAACAGAAAACAGTTCAGGAAACGGCAAAGCTGCCACAGGCGATGAAATGAACATCACACTTTACGTCATCGTAATGATGTCATCCCTTGCAGTCATCGCATTTGTACTATTCTCTACATATCACAGACGCACTGACAGATAGTTTCACACATAAAAACACCCCGATGCAGCGGTAACTGCCGGGGTGTTTTCTATTGTCTTCAGAACAGCATGACACTGCTTCCGATCATTTTTATATGTACGATCTTCTCTGTTATTTCCAGAAATCTGTATCTTCCTTTACTCCTATACTCTTTGCAATGAAGTGAGGATTCTTTCCTGCCTTTCTCTGCTTTACATAGTCGTCCAGACACCTTACTGCAAGACCTCCGAGAATCAGTATCGACGGCACGTTTACGACTACGATCATACCCTGGAGCATGTCCGCAGTATCCCATACGAAACCTGCACTGGCAACTGCACCTACGAATACGATGACTGTAGCAGCCAGTCTGAAAATTATCAGCAGTGGCTTAGGCGCCGGTCTGTTGATGATGAATTCGAGGCATCCTTCGCAGTATGAATAATTCCCTATCAGTGTCGTGAATGCGAACAGTGACATGGCAACTGCCAGGAACACAGGACCGAAACTGCCCAGTGCATCGTTCATTGATGACTGCACATATCCTGCTGCATCCGCAGTACCATCTGCAACATAACCTGAAGGATCTACTGATGTGCTGAGGCACATGAATGCAGTTGCTGTACAGATCAGCAGTGTATCTATGAATACAGAAAGCATCTGTACGAGACCCTGCTTTGCCGGGTGGGAAACATCTGCCTTTGCAGCGGCATTTGGTGCAGAACCCATACCAGCCTCATTGGAGTACAGACCTCTCTTGATACCCCACATGATACATGATCCTGCAAATCCTCCGAATATGGACTTGAAGTCGAATGCGCTGCTGAAAATGCCTGCAAACATGCCTGGTATAGCTTTGAAGTTCATCACCAGTATCAGCAGAGAAACTGCAACATATATGACACCCATCACAGGGACCATTACGCCTGTTACATTGATAAGACGTCTTGCGCCTCCGATAACTATTACTCCGAACAGCACCGCAAGGATTATACCTATGACAGCTGGCGTGGAACCCTGGTCATAGAACTTGAATACTGCGAATGTCGACTGCAGGTTGTAAGCAGCCAGCATATTGTATCCGACAGCATATATCAGGATTATAAGTATCGAGAAAATGACACCAAGCCATCTCTGCTTGAGAGCTGTCTGCATATAGAATGCAGGTCCACCGTAGCTGGAGCCGTCATCAGCTCTCTTTTTGTAGATCTGAGCCAGTGTGGACTCGACGAAAGCTGTCGCTCCGCCGATGAATGCAGTGACCCACATCCAGAATATAGCTCCGGCACCGCCGAGGCATATAGCTGTGGCAACACCGATTATATTTCCGGTGCCGACTCTCGATGCAGTCGATACCATCAGTGCTCCGAATGAAGAAATGCCGTTTTCTTCATGGGGTTTTTCCATGATGACTTTCATGGACTCCCTGAACAGTCTCACCTGGATGAATTTACATCTGAATGTAAAATACAGTCCACCGATGATAAGCAGTAGCGGCACGAACCATGGTCTGTACAGTATATCACTGACAGCCACTATGCCTGAATGAATACTTTCCAACATAATAAAATCTCCTCAAATAAATAAAAACATATAACTTACAGCACGGCGTTCTGTCTCCCTGGCAAAAGCCGCACGACATAATTCTATCAGATAATACTCACTATTTCAAACTATATATGATGGCATCACTCACCGGATGGGACGTTTTTGGGGTTCATAGCCACTGTGTTCGATACTTTCCAGGTCATGTCAGTCTGCCTGCCAGCTGCCGGAAACCTAACGATCCCTCAAATGGGACGTTTTTGCAGCTTACCTTCGGGATTTCGTCCCTTTTCACAGAAAGGCCTGCTGCTTATGCTTTCCCGAAGCCGAAGACTCAACTCTGATGGGACGTTTTTGGCTTACAGGCTGCTGGTTTCGATACTTTACAGTTGATGAAGGCCGGACTATGGGTCGCTGACTGCAGGTCGTGCTTCCGAATGGGACGTTTTTGGGGCTTTGACTGCAGTTTTCGATACTTTCCAGCTCATGGTCATGGCACCGATCCACCGGCTGCCATAAAAAAGGGACGAAACCCGGCAGTTTCCTGTCTGTTTCGTCCCATCGCTCCTTAGCGCTACTGATACGATCAGCATAGGCTTCTCAGTTGTTCAGGTCTTATACGGATCACTGTCCCTCCGTGGGGCTCTATGTCCTCGTCGCCGTATACGACCCATATGGCTTTAAGATATTTGTCAGGTATCGGTGCCTGTCCGTCGGTAAAGATTATCCTGTTGTCCACTCTGAGAGTGAAAGCTTCTGCCGCTGCATTGAAATCAGTACCTCCTCCGCCGCTGAACTCCATATTCTCGATATCCTGTATCGTCCTGATATCATGAAAACCATAGAAGACTGTGTCAAAACAGCCGGCTTTCATCTTAGAGAATGACAGTATGTTCCTGCATTCTCTCAGGAAGTTCCTCAAAAGTTCTTCGTCCACCGACCAGCTGGTATCCAGTACTATCTCTGTTTCCGGTACAGGCATCTCTTCAAGGACCGGTCTTACAATGCCGTCCTCAAGCATGGCGTTGGTATACGACCAGTCCACGCCGTAATTGATAGTGTCCTGCAGCAGCATTCTCCAGTCGATGACAGGCGGCGCCGATCCGATATCTCCCAATTCCCTGACCTCCTGTCTGACAGCATTGCCGTCATCCGACTCCTTTTTCTCCACAAGAGCGTCTTCGTCTTCTTCGTCTCCGGGATCTTCGTCAGACTCCTCATCGAAGATAATTTCTTGTTCTTCACCTTCCTCGCTGTCTTCACTGCCATTTTCATCATCTTCGTTTTCTTCACTGTCGCCGGGCCCCTGCTGGCTTTCGCCCCCTGCCGGGTTTTCTTTTCCTTCCATCTGGCCGTCGATGAGGTCCATGTCGATCTTACCGCTGAGCAGTATCTCATAATAGTTTTCAGCATCGTAGCCTATGGCTTCGGGATAGTCTGTACTGACGGGCAGCAGCTCCAGTCCGTCACGCTTCAACATCTGGTTTATAACAGCATCGGTGGCATCATCCCACACGGCCGGATCTTTGT
Source organism: uncultured Clostridia bacterium (assembly GCA_934255435.1). GTDB lineage: Bacteria > Bacillota > Clostridia > Peptostreptococcales > Anaerovoracaceae > Lentihominibacter. Next base: position 4,637 of record CAKQNZ010000100.1, read on the forward strand.
CCTGGCCTCTTTCCCGGTGCCTGAAAGCTATATGACAAAGCTCATGTGCCAGGACGAACAACTGCTGACTGTCGGTAAGCCCTGCGATGTATACCGGATCATAGAAGACATTCTTCCCATCGTTTGTTATCTTGCCTGTGCCCTCTGTTTCGATATATCCTGCAGCTGATGCCAGACTACCGAAAAACGGATATATTGCGATCACCCTGCGTTTCAGTGCCGTGATATCATATGTCATTTCTGTGCCTCCGGCTGTACGAAGGAATCAAAGACAGCTGCAAATTCCTCACCCAGTTTCGCAGTGAACTTCCGTACAGTTTTGATCTCATCCGGGCCTGCCTGGGTCAGCCCCACTGTGGTGGCGTATCTCCTTGAAGTATCCATGTTCTCTATCTCAAAATCGCTGTAATTACCATTCATCACATCTTCGACAGTTATCACAGGCTGGCTGCAGAACTGCACGAACTCATCAGTGATATCCTCACCTATAAGTGAGCGGAGCATTTCCGGACGACCTGTTGTGTAAAGCATCCTCGATGCCATCTCCCATTTTCTCGGGTCTGCATTCGGTTTCTCGCCGGTGTATTCGCTCCTGAGAGTTTCTCCGTTTCGATATGCTATATATGCGTATATAGCAGGATGTATGCCGTTTTCCCTGGCCCATTTCAGCCATTTCTCCGTCGTAGTGTTTATATACACATGTGCGAACCTGTTGAAAAACGGCGCCGCCAGCTGATGTGCCGCCAGAGAGTCCTGCATATCATTGCCTGCCGCAACGACCCTGGCGTTGTCCGGCAGCTTCCATGTGCCGTTGACTTCTCTGTCCAGCACGATGTTGAACGCCATACCCTGTATGCTGGGGAGCGCATTGTTTATCTCATCGAAAAAGACCACATGCAGCTTGTCCGGTTCCTGTTCGCACTTCTCCTTAACTTTACGGAACCACACAGGAGGTATGTCAATCATCTCTCCTGTAGCCTGGTTGTACACGCTCCTGCCGTTGAGACTGTCAGGAGTGGCGTTTCTCAGATATATTATCTCGCATGTCGGGTCTATCTGCTTCACTCTGGCACTCTTGCCTTCAGATGACGGTCCGTGCAGGAACACCGCCACATCACTTTCGATGGCGCCTCTTATTATATCCTCCTCGCTGACTTCTCCGAAAGTCAGACCGTAAGGATTCCTTCGCTTCACAGTTTTTTTCATGTCCTCCTCGTACTGAGCCTGTTCCTGCAGCGTCAGCTCACGCAGTTTGCCGGGTATGATATCTGCTGCAAAGGTCGTGTTCAGATATCTGCAGATCTCTGTTTTTGAAAAATCTCCATCGTAGTAGTTGCCGTGCATGAACTGCAGTCCCGACGCCAGTATCGTCCTGCTGGCAAGGAGCCCTGCCTTCGCATCATAAAGCCATTTCACCGGCGATATTTCGATCCATGTGGCATCTCCTGCTTTGTATTTCCTGCCGTCAGACAGCTGACACCCAACATCCGTCATGCAGACCGCCCTGATGTACCTGCATCCGTCATGCTGGTACTCATCGTACTGTGAACAGTATCTTTTGCCGGTCTTTATCAGTCTTCCATCTGCATATTCCTGCTCCAGCGTCCTCGCAAGTGACCTTGCTGCTGCATACTGAGGATATTCACCGTACTCTGCCTCCTGGAAGCCTGATATATCCTTTGAGAGACTGCAGCCAATCCGGGAAATATCTCCACATTCCATCACCGGACGTATGCTGCCTCTGGAATCCGCATACGCCATGCGCTGGCTGCCGTCATAGTCCACTGCGCACACATCTCCATATCCTGACGCTGAGGAAAGGAACCATCTGCCATTACCATTTTCACTGACATCCGCTCCTGACAGAAGTGCAAGATCAGATACAGCGCACTCTGCACCAATGTTTTTTACAATGTCCGTCTTTTTTTCACCAAATACCTCTTCCTGTGAAAGTAATCTGTAAGTGTTGTCCATCATTCTACCTTTCCTTCTTGTAACATATATAACATGATACAACATAATCGGCACGGCCGAAAGAGCCAATATCGTGCAAAATAATGGGGCCGGTGCGATCAGAAACCACACCCGTCTGTTTTCAGACGGCTGCCGGACATGCCTGCAGGATCATATGACGATGCACCGGATATATTCAGTCTGATCCCGAAACTTTACATATTATGATAAACTGCCGGGCTGACAGGTCCAAAGGCCTGCACGTTTCATACGGCGGCGCCCGCTTCCGGACGTCTTTTCTCTGTACCCGCAGCGTCCTGTAAAATCCGAACTTTTTTTCATAAAATTTATTATTGATGTTCGTGTCTATCAGTCCTATAATACTACATGTACTCTATATTTTGACAGACATCAGAACGTACAGAGTCGTATCGTGTCATAAGCCAAAATTAGAGCAAAATTCGTAATCTGGGACGTGAAGCCCGCTCTTATACTGTGCCTATGACACAATCAGAACAATAACCGATGTCTGATTGTGTTTTTTATTTGGGGACGATGAATGTTCGCCCCTGCAGCGAGGAAAATAATAATGGAAAGAACAGTAGAACAGTTGAAAGAAAGAATCCGTGCAGGCGGAGCAAAGCTTCCTGCAGAAAAAGTCATCAGAAACGGACAGCTGGTGAATGTAATGACAAGCGAGATCTATCCGGCAGAGATAGCTATCTACAAGGACATGATCACAGCGGTAGGCGATGAAGCAGAGATCGCAGACTACATCGGTCCTGACACCGAGATCATCGATGCAAAAGGCAGATACCTTGTACCGGGCATGATCGACGGTCATATCCACAGCGAATGCAGCAAGCTGAGCATCACAAGCTACTCAAAGGCAGTAGTGCCCCACGGCACGACA
>CAKQNZ010000101.1 GCA_934255435.1 uncultured Clostridia bacterium
GTCATCAGGTGAAGTATCGAAGTTCACTAAAGAGGAGCTGCTGAATACTCTCGAAGGCGTCGAGGGCGTGGCCTCTGTAACATCAATGGGAATGGTGGATGACAATGTGCAGATCGTGCTCTCACAGAAAAAAATAGATAAAGTCAATGAAAGGATCTCATCAGCCATTTCGGCTCAGATGGGCAGTGCTTCGGGTGAGATCGAAAGCGGTATAAGTGCGGCTAAAAATGGAAAGAAACAGATAAAATCAGGCAAAAAAGCTATAACCGAGGGACAGAAAAAAGCTGCGAAACAGATATCTTCGGCAAGATCGCAGCTTACGAAAAGCAAGGAACAGCTGGAGGAGCTGAAGAAAAACGGTCCGCAGCTGAAACTTCTATGGGAAGCATATAACAACAGCGATCCTATGATAAAGTCTCAGGCAGAGGCAGGCATGAAAGTCATGGGACTTACTGCAGATCAGCTCAAAACAACAGTGGCACAGCTTGATACCATAGACGATCAGATAAAGGCAGTGGAAAAGGCTATAAAAGAGCTTGACGAAAAAAGCTCTACAGCATCCTTTACTCTGGGAACGCAGTATTCCGATCTGGCAGCTGCAGAAAGTACTGTAGATGCTACTGTAAACCAGCTGCAGAGTGCGTTGTCGCAGGTACAGGATTCAAAGGAGGCTGCGCTTGCCAGCGCTGATATGACAGGTGTTCTTACCATGGACAACATATCATCCATCCTGAATGCACAGAACTTTTCCATGCCGGCAGGATATATAACTGACGGCAAGGCGGAAGTACTGGTCAGCGTAGGAGACAAGATAAAAAACAAAAAGGAACTGAGCGGACTCATCCTCTTCGACCCGGATATAGACGGCGTAGATCCTGTGAAACTTTCAGATATAGGCACTGTGACATATGCCGATCAGTCCGCTGACACATATGCCAAGATCAATGGAGAAAACGGCGTACTGCTCAGCTTTACAAAACAGTCGAGTTATGCTACAGCTGATGTTTCCGGCAATATACAGGACAAGTTCAGCCAGCTGGAAAACAAATACGATGATCTGGAATTCATAACATTGTCTGACCAGGGAGATTATATCCATATGGTAATCAACTCAGTGCTGCAGAATCTCCTGCTTGGTGCAGCTCTTGCGATACTGATACTGCTGTTCTTCCTGAGAGATATACGTCCTACACTGATAACGGCAGTCAGCATACCGGTCAGCGTCCTCTTTGCAGTGATGATGATGTATTTTTCGGGAGTCACGCTGAACATGATATCTCTTTCGGGACTGGCCATAGGCGTCGGTATGCTGGTGGACAACTCCATCGTAGTTATAGAGAACATATACAGGCTCAGAGCTCTTGGATACAGCAAGATACAGGCAGCATTTTCAGGTGCGGTGCAGGTTTCCGGAGCTATAACGGCATCGACTCTTACGACTATATGTGTCTTTGTCCCTATTGTTTTCGTTGATGGTATGACGAAGGATATATTCCTCGATCTTGCACTGACAGTGGCTTATTCACTGCTTGCCAGCCTGTTCATAGCGCTTACTCTCGTACCGGCCATGGCGAAAGGTATGCTTGTAAAGGAAACAAAAAAGACTGTACTTGGATCGGACAGCAGGTTTATTGCAAAGTACAGGAAGATAGCCGGATGGAGCATATGCCACAAGAAAGTTCTGATAATCGGAGGCATACTTATACTGCTGGCTTCATCAGGACTTGCACTGGCAAGAGGTTTCTCATATATGCCGTCGATGAGCACTACTGAGATAACTGCAACTGTGCAGATGCCTGACGAAAGTACTTTGAAAGAAACATCAGAAACTACAGACAAGATAGTAGATGAGATAAAAAAGACAGGTAGCGTCAAGACTACAGGAGCAATGTTGTCCAGCAATACAATGAGTATGCTGAGCGGAGGAGCTGCACAGCAGGATGTGACATCCACGATGATATATGTCGTGCTGGAGGACGGCAAGGCTGACAAAGGCAAGGAAATATCAGCAAAGCTGGACAAGCTGTCGAAAAAATACGGATGCGAGATAACGACATCGGCAAGTATGGATATGTCTTCGATGATGGGCGGAAATGATATAGAGCTGGCACTTTACAGCGACGACCTGGATCTGCTGAGATCCACCGGCAGCAGTATAGAAAAACAGCTTGGCAAGATGAAGTCCCTTGAGGATGTATCGAATATCGACGAGGAAAGTTCTAAAGAGCTCAAAGTAGTTGTGAACAAAAACCTTGCCATGAAAGAAGGTCTTACAGTAGCTCAGGTGTATCAGCAGATCGCCAGCAAAATCAAGAAAGAGACAACAGCTACCACACTCAAGCAGTCTGATGGATCTGTAGATGTGATGGTGGAAAACTCCAAAGGAAAGAATCTGACGAAAAAGGAACTCAAGGATATGAAGCTCAGTGTGGAAAAACAGGATGGTACGAAGTCCGAAGTCAGTCTTTCAAGGATAGCAGATATAAAGAACGGAGCATCTCTTGACTCTGTAAACCATACAGACCAGAAGAGAAGTCTGAAGGTCACTGCAGGAGTCAGAGACGGCTATAACATCACTCATGTCACTGATGATGTGAAGAAAATGATATCAGATAAAAAACTTGTCCCTGACGGAGTAAGGGTGGAATACAGTGGTCAGAATGAACAGATAGCAGATGCCATGACTCAGATGATACTGATGCTTGCCATAGGTTTCATCCTTGTATATCTCATCATGGTGGCGCAGTTCCAGTCCCTGAGATCTCCGTTCATCGTAATATTCACGATTCCGCTGGCGTTTACCGGCGGTATGCTGGGACTTCTGATAACAGGAAAAGAAGTAAGTGTAGTATCGATGATGGGATTCGTGATGCTTATGGGTATAGTCGTGAACAATGCCATCGTGCTCGTAGACTGTATAAACAGATTCAGACTGGAAGGCATGGAGATGGATGAAGCTATAATAAATGCCGGGGCAGTTAGGATGAGACCGGTGCTCATGACAGCCGTGACGACTGTTTTGGGACTCCTGCCTCTGGCTATAGGTCTTGGAGATGGTGCTGAGATGATACAGCCGGTAGCTGTGGTATGTATCGGCGGACTCATATACGGAACGCTGACAACGCTTGTGATAATCCCTGTGATGTACAAGATCTTTGGCAAAAAACATATGGAAAAGATAAAAGAAGAAGAACTTGAAGTTGTGAATGTATAATGTGATGATATGAACAGGTCATGAGGATGACCTGTTCGATCCCATTACACCGCCGGCAGCACCGGCCAGAAGAGGAATGATATACAGCGGACTTACATCAGTTATTCCTGACATGGACGAGAATACGGCACATACAGCAAAGCGTATAATGAGTATGAACACTGCTGCAGCTGCGATGCCAGTAATGATACCTTTTCTGCCGGTGACGATACCTTCTGATACGCCGAGTATCAGACATGCTATCGACAGACATGCAGCAAGACCATATATCGCCCATTCTTCCTGAAATGATGTGAACTGTATCAGCAGTGCCAGTATCAGAGTTAGGATGATAAAGATCATCAGACTGAAAGCAAAGGCTTTGAGAGTCTTTCTTATAAATTCCATAAGACAAATACCTCCGCTATATATTACTCTTGTTTTTCAATAAAAATACTAAAAAAATACCAGTATCAGGGATACGGGTATTTTGTGGTCCGCAAACTGTTTATTTTTCTTCAGTTTCGCTGTTTTCAGCAGGGGCTTCTTCCTGTGCAGAAGTTTCTTCTGCTGCTGTTTCTTCAGCCGGTTTTTCTTCGGTTTTCTCAGCCTGAGCTGCTCCATTGAGCTTCTTCGGCTTTGCTTTTTTAGTTTCTTTTTCTTCGGTTTCTTTTTCTTCAGCCTGGGCTGCCTTGTTCTTTGCTGAGTGGTTCTTGCCTTCTTCCACTACTTTTGAAACAGCCCATCTCATGATCTCAAACTTTACTCTGTCAGCACCGACCTGTATGACGAGAGATTCGTCTTTAGTCTTTACTATCTTGCCGCAGATACCGCCGATAGTTATGATCTCGTCTCCTACCTGCAGTCCGCTTCTCATAGCGTTGACTTCTTTTTCTCTCTTCTTCTGTGGTCTGATGAGCAGGAAATACATGATGCCCAGCAGCGCAATCAGAGGCAGTAAAGTTGTCAGTAAGTTACCGTTCATTAAGTGTTCCTCCTAAAATGTGTTCTTGTTTTCTGGATCAATTTACTTGATAAACCAATACCGCAGTGCGGTATAAAAGCCTTTATAAAAATGGTGCCGGCGATGGGGGTCGAACCCATACGGTGTTGCCACCACGGGATTTTGAGTCCCGCACGTCTGCCAATTCCATCACGCCGGCTTAACGAGAACTATTATAACATTGCATACAGGTGATTTCAAGAAGTTATTTAGCTCAAGGATATACTTTAGTTGTGTGAAGACACGCATACATTTATGGTTATCCGATAGGCACGCTGCAGGATGTAACAGATCAGGCTGCATATAAACTTTTCGGTACTGCATGTGTGAAACATAAATAACACCAACAATCACAGTTAAATACTTGTTTACAGCGGAAAAAAGTAGTAAAATATAAAAAGTATGATTTTTTATGCGAGTCAAAGGGGATTTCTTTGAACGTACAATATTTATTACTGGAGGAAAAATAATTTTATGAACTACAAGCTGAGAAAAGTTTTAGCAGTGATAGTTTGCATCATCATCGCTGCTGGCTGGTACCTCACGATACAAGGTGCAGGTCCAGTCAAACCGATCAAAGACAGGATGCAGCTGGGCCTTGATATCAAGGGCGGCGTGTATGTAGTAATGGAGGCAAAGAACACGAAGCTCACAGGGGATGAGCTGAGAGATGCCATGGAACAGACTCAGGCGGTCATCGAAGAACGTGTCAACCAGATGGGCCTTGCAGAACCTGTAGTGACTATTGAAGGTGACAAGAGGATAAGGGTAGAGCTGCCTGGTGCAGAGGATGCTGACGAAGCTATCCAGCAGATAGGCAAGACGGCACAGCTGCAGTTTGCACTGGCTGACGGTACGACTGTGCTGGACGGCAGCAGTGTCAAGAAGGCAGAAGTCACTACAGACAGTGAAAGTGCAGGATATGCTGTATCGCTGCAGTTCGACAGCAGCGGATCAGATGCGTTTTATCAGGCAACACAGAAGGCGTACAGCGGTGCTGTAAAGTCCAGTGTTGATGGTGTAGGTGACAAAGCTATAATGATAATCCTTGATAATCAGATAATTTCAGCGCCTAACGTAAACGAGCCTATAAGCGGCGGAAAGTGCTCAATAACAGGCAAGTTCTCAAAAGAAGAAGCTTCGAACCTGGCAGCACTAATAAACGGCGGTTCACTTCCGCTTGAACTTGAAGAAGTGAACTCATCGGTACAGTCTGCGAAGATCGGATACAATGCTCTGGAAATGAGTGTGTATGCAGGTCTTATAGGACTTGCCATAGTGTTGCTCCTTATGCTGGTGGCATACAGAGGAATGGGTGTTGCAGCAGATCTGGCGCTGCTTCTTTATGTAGTGATAGTGCTGAATATAATGTCACTGATGGGTAGTGTACTTACGCTACCTGGAATAGCGGGTATCATACTGTCCATAGGTATGGCGGTGGATGCCAACGTAGTAATATTTGCACGAATACGTGAAGAGATCATGAGTGGCAAGACTGTGAGAGTGGCGTGCCAGGATGGTTTCAAGCGTGCGCTGACTACAGTTGTCGATTCTCAGGTAACGACACTGATAGCTGCTGTCATCCTTTACGAGATAGGAACAAGTTCTGTAAAGGGATTCGCATGGACCTTCATGATAGGTATAGTTGTGAGCATTTTCACAGCAGTCGTTATAACACAGCTCTATATCGGGATCATGGCCAACAGCAGAGTATTCAGCAAGAAGTCATTTTTCGGTATCAAACAGAACAATGAAGCATCGTTCCACATCAGCAGGACGCTGCATTTCATAAAGAATAGAAAGATATTCTATGCAATATCGATCATAATACTGCTTGTAGGTCTGGGCTTTGGTATAGTCAGAGGTCTGAACTACGGTATAGATTTCACCGGTGGTACAATGATACAAATGGATATGGGTAAGACTGTCAAGACAGCGGATGTCGAAAAAGCTGTTTCGAAGTTCAAGCTGGATCCTGAGATAATATATTCAGGTGAAGACAATAAACAGATAATGATAAGGACGATAAAGTCCCTGAACAGTGATGAAAGAGCGAAAGTCATAAGTGCTATAAACGAGAAATTCGGCACTACCGACAAGGATGTAGTGGCACAGGAACTGTTCGGTCCATCTGTCGGAAAGGAACTGCGTAACAATGCGATACTTGCAGTAGTGATAGCTGCAATATGTATGCTGATATACATAAGATTCAGATTTTCACAGTGGAAATTCGGAGGAGCAGCGATACTCGGCGTGCTCCACGACGTGCTCATAGTAATAGCATTCTATGCGATATTCAATGTTACTGTAAACAATCCGTTCATTGCGGGTATACTTACAGTAGTAGGTTATTCCATCAATGATACTATCGTTATATTTGACAGGATAAGAGAAAACCTCAGATTCCACAGAAGCGGAGATCTGGCGGAGCTCATAGACACAAGTATAACCCAGACACTGGGAAGATCACTGATGACATCCGCTACAACGCTCATCGTCATGGTTCCTATGCTGATATTTGCAGGAGATGCTATAAGAGAGTTCATACTGCCTCTCATGGTAGGTGTACTTGCAGGAGCATATTCATCGATAGCTACATGCAGCCCGCTGTACTATGACTTCAGCAGAAAAACACATCTTTCAGACTACGAGAAGCATGTGCTGGCAAATACAAAGAAATCAAAGAAAAAAACAGCTCTGGAAGCACCTGCAGAAGAAAAAGAAAGCAGTGAGGCAACAGAGGCTCATGCTGCAAAGACAGCAGAAAACGAAAGTGCAAAAAAAGCAAAGAATGCCAGCAATCAGAAGAGATCTAAAAGATATGTAAAAGGCAATAATAAAAAGTAAGGTAAACAAGCAGTTATGAAGAAGAAAAGCGAATTTCTGGAAACGATTCTAAAGTTTAATCCCAAATATGATATCGACCTGATAGGTCATGCCTATGATGTTGCGGAAGAAATGCATCGTGGACAGCTCAGAAAATCAGGTGAACCGTATCTCATACATCCTATGGCAGTAGCAGAAATACTGGCGGATCTGGGTATGGATGAAGAGACTATCGTAGCGGGACTTCTTCATGATGTAGTTGAAGACACACCGTATACAAGAGAGCAGCTCATCGATGATTTCGGCGAGGAAGTGGAGCTCCTTGTAGACGGTGTTACCAAACTCGGTTCTCTGAAGTTTGAAAGCAAAGAGAAAAGGCAGGCGGAAAATCTCAGAAAGATGTTTCTGGCAA
>CAKQNZ010000102.1 GCA_934255435.1 uncultured Clostridia bacterium
CATGATAAGGGTGTTCATTCTGTCTGCTTCGGTCCTGATGTTCCTGAGCCATTTTGTCCTGCCGGGATCGTCTTCCAGCATTTCGCTGCACGCTATGATGACTGAAAGTGGTGTTTTCAGCTCATGGGAGGCATCAGCGATGAACTGCTTCTGCCTTTCGAAGCTCTGCTGCACCGGCTTTATGATCCAAGCTGTCAGCAGTTTTGCTGCAGCGATGAAAAGCAGCTCCATTATCACGAAGATCAGAGTGGATATCCGCAGCATGTGCCACAGGCTGTCTGAGACTGTGCTGTTGTCGAAGATCGTCAGAGAGTTTCCAGGTATGTAAATGTAGGAGTTGTCTGCAAAATACAGGTTCCCGGTTTGTTTTATAATGGCGCTGCCGATATTTTTTGTTGGGTTTTCCAGCGTCTTATCGTTTACAGACGATGTATTTTGAGATGATGTGACTTCCTTTTCAGTGTATGAGCCGGGAGTACTGCCTGACTGTGCAGCGGTATCCAATGACGAGTCGTTATCATCGCTGGCATTTTCAGATGTCTTTTCTTCGTTTCCGGCGATAGCTTCAAGTATCCCTGATGCGATTTTTTTGATCTTCGTGTCAGAAAGTCCGTTGTCTGAATGATTTATCACATCTCTGATGCTGTTGTCTTCATTCAGCAGCACGGTGTATATCACAGAGTCTACGAACCGGATGTCGCTGCTGTCAGCAGGTGTGTCTGACTCTTTGCCGGTTTCCGAAGGCCCGGCTTTCCCTGACGCATCGCCATTGCTGTCATTGCTGGTGGAAGGGTTCTCTGCAGATAACAAGCTGCCGGAAGTGTTGTCCGGGATTGCTCATGAAATATTCCATGAGCTGCAGCTCTTTGCGGACAAGTTCGATCTTTTCACCGGTGTCCGGACGCATGAGCATCGACCTGGATGTGTCCAGCTCGATATCACCGCAGGCAAGTATGTTCCTGCGCTGGAAACTGGCAGGGTCCCGCAGCTGTATGTTGATCCTTGCCACCAGTTCATCCATATGGAAAGGTTTTGTGATGTAGTAGTTGGCTCCGCCTTCCAGGCCCGTAAGCTTGTCCGACAGCATCGACCTGGCAGTGAGCATTATGATCTTGCTTGTTATCTTTTTTCGGCGCAGTTCACGGAGTATCTCGAATCCGCTGGTCCCCGGCAGCATAACATCCAGTATCACGAGGTCATAGACCCCTGAAAGTGCGCTGTAAAGACCGTCGTCGCCGTTATGACATACATCAGCTGTGAAATTTTCCTGTCTGAGTCTGGATGCGATGACATCTGTCAGACTCGCTTCATCTTCAATTACAAGTATCTTCATATTTATCACCCGCCTTATTTTTTAACATGTAACCCGGCAGATAAGAAAAAATTTCTGAAGTTTAATTTTCGTTTAATAAACGGGATATATCATAAAGTCAAAGTCAAGGATAGTATGAGATAGCCAGGGCAGCAGTCAGCTATGGAGCTGTGACTTTCAGAACACAGATATCATGCGGACTGCTGCTCGGACAGATAAGAATAACGAAGGAGGAAGAACCGATGGAAATCAAATCAAAGAGAAGACTTCTGAAAAACATAATCGCCGTCGCAGTGATAGTCGTCATGTGCGGTGCATCGTTTTTCACGATGAAATATGCAGCAGACAGTGTGAGCGCAGCAGCAGGAGGCGGAGCACAGCAGGAGATGCAGGGCGGACAGCCGGGGCAGTCTGACAGCAGTGACAGCAGCAGTTCGGGAAGCTCTGACAGCAGCGGAGGCAGCAGCCAGCAGCAGCCACCGGAAAAGCCCGATGGAGACAGTTCCTCTCAAAGTGGCAGCCGTCAGAGCAGCAACCAGAACAGATCGGATGCAAAGACTATGAGCAGTTCAAAGAGCTCATCAGACAGCAGTGAGAAGGCACAGCAGCCTCCGGAAAAACCGTCCGGAGACAATAGCTCTGCAGCTCAGGGACAAGGCCAGTCTGACAGTAGCCAGTCCGCAGGCAGCCAGTCAGATCAGAACAGCAGCGGACAGCAGTCTGACGGTGGATCAGGCTCTCAGGGCGGACAGCCGCCGCAGGGACAGCCAGGAAACGGTGGTCCGGGAATGACTCAGAGCATATCGTATATATACTATATCATCTTCGGGGCAGAGGGGCTTGTGATCGCACTGGCAGTGATGTACCTGGTAATGACACGCTGCAGCAGACGCAGTCTCAGAGAAGTATTCAGGAATCGTGACAAGCTGGTGATCTTTACACTGGCTACAGTACTGATAACGTCAGGTCTTACCTTTGCAGAAGGTACAGTTACCGAAAAGTGCTTCCTGGGATCAGGAGGCGGCGGAGCTCCGGTGGGGCAGTCGGCAGAGGATGTCAGCTATTCTGCTGCAAAAGAGATAACCGAGGATACCACGATAAAAAGCGGTACCTTCAAGTCATCGAACAAGGATGAGAATGCGATCCTGACAACAGGAGACATCAAAGCAGTGCTGTCAGGGATCACTGTGGATAAAACAGGAGATTCCGATGGTGGCGACAGCAGCAGTTTTTACGGTAACAACTCAGGCATCCTGGCAAATGACGGGGCTTCGCTTACCATAAAGAACGCTAAAATAAAGACAGCAGCCAGCGGGGCCAACGGTGTGTTCAGTTTCGGAGGCTCTGCAACGACGGATAATTCTTCGAGCGACGGGACTGCAGTGAACATAAGCGATTCCGAGATAACTACAACAGGCGACAACGCCGGAGGCATCATGACTACCGGCGGAGGCAGGATGACTGCCAGAAATCTGACGATAAACACTGCCGGAACTTCCAGTGCAGCCATAAGGACAGACCGGGGAGGCGGCAGCGTCAGTGTCAAAGGCGGGACATACACAACTACCGGTAAAGGTTCACCGTCCATATATTCCACAGCTGACATCAGCGTCAGTGATGCCGATCTGAATGCAAAGACCTCTGAAGGAGTGGTCATAGAAGGCAAGAACAGCGTAAAGCTGGAAAACTGCAGACTGACAGACAGCAACACGAAGCTCAACGGTCAGTCCACCACATACAAGAATATTTTCCTCTATCAGTCAATGAGCGGAGATGCAGCAGACGGTGAAGCCTCATTCACTGCAAAGAACAGCAGCATAACTACGAAGAAAGGCGATACACTCTATGTTACCAACACGACGGCGACTATAGATCTGGAAGGTAATACGATAACCAATAAAGACAGCGACGGCAATTTCCTGAGGATACAGAAGGATTCATGGGGGAATTCAGGCTCCAACGGCGGTGATGTGACGCTGAAACTGACTGACCAGAAGGCTTCCGGAAACATCGTAGTGGACTCCATATCCACCCTTGATATGACCATGAGCGACGGCTCTGTATACGAAGGTACTATAAACGGAGACAAGACAGCCAAGTCACTGAAACTGACTCTGGACAAATCATCAAAGATAAAGCTGACAGGCGACAGCTATGTCAGCAGCCTCGATGACGCAGACAAGGACTACAGCAACATAGACTTCAACGGATACAAGCTTTATGTGAACGGCAAGGCAGTGAACTGACAGCTGGGAGATCAGGCTGAACTTACCTCTGAGAAATCTTCGTGATAAAACAGCATAACGTCGGACGTACAGTTTAATAGAAAATCCACAGGATAAAACCGCAGCAGCAGGAACGCAAGAAAGCCCTGCTGCTGCAGTTTTGCTGCTTTCAGATGACGACCTTATGATGCTTTTTTAACGACCGGAAGCAGGTGATGTGGAGCTGCAGACCCGAGCATAGTGTGGGGTGATGCCGCACATATATTGACTTTTGAAAGACCATGATATAATATATAGATATCAAAACATACTGATATGATAGGAAAAGAAAGGACGATGTGACTGTAATGGACAAATCTGTATTCAGAGAGGCTGAAGAGAATCTTAAAAAAGGTATCCGTCAGCAGATGACAGTTGACGCCGATGGTAAAAAATATACAAGGCAGTTCGTACCGTATCAGAGACTGATACTGCTGGGAGGAGGTCATGTTTCCCAGGCACTCTGCGGCTTTGCAGCGGAGCTGGACTTCGAGGTGGTGGTAGTGGACGACCGTCTTGCCTTTGCAAATGAAAGGCTTTTCCCTAAGGCCAGCAGGATAATATGCGACCATTTCGAGAAGGCGATAGAGGCTCTTGAGATATGCAGCGGAGATTATGTAGCTGTACTGACCCGGGGCCACAGATGGGATCAGATGTGTCTTGAAAAGATTTTCCAGGGCACCATGCCGGCATATCTTGGACTGATAGGCTCGAAGCGAAGAGTCTCAGGTCTGTTCGATCTGATGGAGGAAAACGGATACAGCCGGGAGCTTATGAACAGGATCTCTACACCTATAGGCATACCTATAAATGCCTCCACGCCAAAGGAGATAGGGATATCGATTTTAGCGGAATTGATAAAGTTCAGACAGAGTGAAGCTGACAGCAGGGAAGTGCTGACCCTGAAAAATGTAGATCCGAATGTCTTCGATGCAGTGGAGAAAAACGACAGGTCTGTAATGGCTCTGGTACTGGATGTCAGGGGTTCGGTACCTGTGGATACAGGTGCGCTGATGATCGTGAACGGTACAGGCAGATGCGCTGGTACGGTAGGCGGCGGCTGCGGTGAGCAGGAAGTCATAACGGAAGCCCGGAGAGTTCTTGTCACAGGTGAGCCTGACGTCATAGATCTGGACATGACAAACGAGGTGGCAGAGAACAACGGCATGGTCTGCGGCGGCACCATGAAAGTACTGATCGATATCATAGAAAATAAAGCCATGTGAATCAAATAATGGCTGAAAACGTTGAAATTTCAAAGATAACAGACAATAAAAAACATAGGGGCGACAAGTGAATTTTTTAACATTTTCATAGCAAATTAGTATGAAATTGAAGAAAAACAAGGCAACACTATCACAAAAATTTTCAACAAATCAACACATTGCGGGAGTAATATTTGACGATGAAAAAAATATTATTCGACATATCGCACGGCTTTTTCGCAGGAAAAAGTACAGCCTATTTGCAGTCATCGGCAGATAGGCTTTTGGTTTGCAGATATGTCATAGGAGGTGTGTTTGACAATGATGGAACAAATCATAGCAGGTGGTGTATTCCTGCTGGTGATGGTACTGATCGTCACAGAGAAAGTACACAGGACGGCAGCTGCTGTACTTGGTATGGCGATACTGCTGCTCACAAAGGTGATAAGTCTTGATAAAGCGATAGATCATATCGATTTCAACACTCTCGGCGTGCTGCTGGGAATGATGATATTCGTAGGAGTCGTCAGGAAGTCGGGACTTTTTGAATATGTTGCGATAAAGGCTGCGAAGCTGGCTAAGGGCGATCCGTGGAAGATAATGGTTGCGTTCATAATCATAACGGCATTCTTCTCGGCTATGCTGGACAACGTAACGACAGTGCTGCTGATAGCACCTATGACGCTGACGATAACCAATATACTGAATGTGGATCCGGTACCATACCTGATAACCCAGGCGCTGGCGTCGAACATAGGAGGTACAGGCACTCTTATAGGTGATCCGCCTAACATCATGATAGGCAGCGCTACGGGCTTCGATTTCCTTGAGTTCCTTGTGAACGACGGCGTTCCGGCACTGATAATACTGGTGGCAGTTATACTGCTGATAAGGTTCATATACGGCAGGAAGCTGCATGTGGATGATACTGCTAAAAGGCATATCATGAGGCTGGAGGAGAAAAAAGCCATAAAGGATGCCGCATTGATGAAGAAAAGTCTTGTGATGATAGTGCTGGTAGCTGCAGGATTCGTGCTCCACGGTCAGATAGGCATCGAATCAAGCGTTATAGCGCTGACAGCTGCAGCAGTGATGTTCATCATAGGAAAACAGGATGTAGAGGACATCGTGTACGATGTGGAATGGCCTACGATAATATTTTTTCTGGGGCTCTTCGTCATCGTAGGAGCTATGGTGGAGACAGGTCTCATAGAAAAGCTGGCAGACGCTATGCTGAATTCAACAGAAGGACATCCTGTAGTGACCATGCTGGTGCTGCTCTGGGCGTCGGCGCTGATATCTTCAGTACTGGACAATATACCGTTCGTTGCCACACTTATACCAATGGTCACTTTGATGGAGCAGGGCGGTATGGACGTGTTCCCGCTGTGGTGGGCTATATCTCTTGGCGCATGTCTTGGTGGAAACGGCACGCTGATAGGTGCATCTGCCAACGTGGTGGTTGCAAGCATCAGCGGCAAGAACGGACATCCTATAACCTTTGCACAGTTTACTAAAGTCGGTTTTCCTGTTATGATATTCACGATGCTGATAGCTACGGCGTACATGCTGATAAAATTCGCATAGCAGGATCATGACGGAGATGTTTGCGCAAAGCCGACTGGCGGCAGTATATGAAAGGAAGATAAAATGGTAAGGTCAGATTTTTACAATAATATCATAACTGATGAAACTATAGATATGATGCTGAGACAGATAGATGCGGAATCCATAATCAGCAAAACGGGGCAGATAGGCAGAGTCAGATTCAGCCTCTCGCCGGAGGACCCGGACATGTACGCCGAGTACATGTATGAGATAACCGAGGACGGAGAGCTGAATATGCAGCGTATAGAGCCTATTTCCAGGAATTTTGGTACCATGCATGATATTTCAGACATGGTCAAGGAAATAACATATGATCTGAGGAATTACAAACATGCTATAGACGGTGGCCTTTTCGAGAAGTACGTTGATATAGCAGGCCGTATGAGGATAATCAGGCGTGAGTTCGAGGATCTTTTCCTGATGTGCGATCCCAACGAGGAATCCCTCGAAGAAGTCAAAGGGCATGTGGACGATCTTCTGCAGTCGCTGAAAAAGACATTCAAATAAAACGATACTATAAAGTATATGATAAAACCAGGGCAGGTGAAGGACACCTGCCCTTTTGAATTTTTGAAAACGACCGGATTTCCCAGAGAGCGGAGCGATCTGTAAGGAAAATGCGACAGCAGGGGCGGTAAGCCACCAACGCTTGCGCTCCGACAGGCTGCTTTCTGAAACTGCCTTGTTGCGGTGTAGTTGAAATTTATTGAAAATAAGGCGGCAAGATTGTGAGATGAAACTGTGATATAATAACAAATAAGTTATAAAGTGTGTGGAGAAAGGAACAAAAATGCATCTCATCAAAGATTATGTGCAGGATCTCAAAGAGGAATTCCGGGGCTACAACGGCAAGCGGCTGAGCCGTGATATCATGGCAGGCATCACAGTCGCAGCTGTGGCGCTGCCGCTGGCTCTTGCTTTCGGCGTCAGTTCGGGAGCCACTGCAGCTGCAGGACTTGGTACAGCCAACAGCGGAGGTATAGTCATCAGCCTGCTGTCAGG
>CAKQNZ010000103.1 GCA_934255435.1 uncultured Clostridia bacterium
GGACAGATAAGCCCAGATCTCCGACGGATTGCGTGCACGCAGCAGCGAGTGTATCTGCCTCGCCAGTATGAACAGCGCCAGGATCATAAAGACCCAGCGCAGAATAGTTGTGAAATATATGCCGGCCATGTCAGCGACCGTATTCATCAGATCCATCAGAACCTCCTTTTGTATAACACCGCAGGGGCATTCAGACACCTGCGAGTCTTGTCCTTTTCATATTAAAATGATACTATAAAACAATACATATGTAAAATGATGAATGTATAAAAAGTTGAATGGGAAGAGGAGGAACAAAATGTTCAAACATGCATTCCTTACAAACTACAGGAACCAGACGAGACAGTCCTACAGGCTGGTATACGAGGATCCGCAGAACTGCTGCGTCGTGGCAGGCATGACAGATATGCAGGCCGCCGTAGAATATGTAAAGAAACTAAAGGAGGAAGATTTCAGGAGGATAGACCTGGGCAGGCAATTCAGCGAAAGAGACGTCATAGAGCTCAGGAAAGCAGCCGGAGAAGATATTACAGTGTCAGGACTAAGCTACAATATCAATGAACTTATCCGGCTGGGCAGCGGACCAAAGACCCGCAGGAGAGGTATCATGATCCACGCAGACGGGCTGGATTCAGTATATGAGATGCTCATGGACCGTGGCAGCGAGAGACTGAATGTAGTCCTGGTCAGCAATATGGCAGACGCCCGCAAAGCTGCCAGGAGCCTGGTGGACAGGCAGATCGAGCTGATCCACCTCTGCAGTTGGTTCGATATACTGAAATATGAGAGTATCATAAAAGCCATCGACTACCGTGTACCGGTAGGCACCTGCGGAGAGATGGACCCTGATAAATTATGCGATCTGGATGAAGGGGATATGTATTGTAATCCTATAAATCATATGGTATAATAGGGATATCAAGGAGGAGATCATGAAAATTTCAACGAAAGGCAGATATGCACTACGAGTGATGCTGGATCTGGCCATAAACAATACAGGAGAATATATACCTCTCAAGGATATTTCCGAAAGACAGGGTATCACAGTCAAGTACATGGAGCAGATAATCCCGCTGCTCAAGAGAGCAGGATTCCTGCGCAGCACAAGAGGCAACAACGGAGGCTACAAACTCAGCCATGCACCGAAGGACTACACGGTGGGAGACATACTCAGAGCCGCTGAGGGCAGCCTGGCGCCGGTGGCGTGTCTTGAAGACGATGAGAACATATGCGAGCGGAGTGCCATCTGTCCGACGCTCAAGTTCTGGATGGGTCTTGAAAAGACCGTAAATGATTATGTAGACAGCGTCACGCTCCAGGATCTTCTGGAGGAACATGAGAGCCTGATAGGCAGCAACTATTCCATATAGCTGTCGGATAACGCAGGAATAACTCGGAAAACATCACAAAAACATATTTTTTGAAAAAATTTTTTAGTGCAGATGTCGTTTGCGACATCTGCACTGCTTTTTGTTACAATTTCGCTACACCTTGCAATTTCAAGGATTTTTAGCCGATTGACTGTACAGTTGATTGCAATTATAATACATAGTGTCACGACAGATGTTACTGCAGCGAATGTTGAATTTTCAGATATAAGCAGCGATCTGTCAGACGGAACGGTGCTGACCGTAAAATATCTTTCATATATACTGTACGGATGATGAACTGCATTCGTGACAAGACAATGTAATAAATACAGTAATGATTATGTTTACTTAACGGGGGAGGAGTAAAGATAATGGATTTTTATAATTTGATTTCGCAGCGGTGGATAAAGATCGCTGCTATGCTCGTAGTATATGATATTGTGGCGACGAACCTGGCGTACGGTCTGGCGCTGTGGCTCAGGTTCGATCTCAGATTCTCGATGATACCAGATGACTATCTGCACGCATGGATCACAAGCATCCCTGTGTTCACGATCATTTCTCTGGCTATTTTTGTATCTATGAAACTTTACAGGAGCGTGTGGCGGTTCGTCAGCTACAACGAACTGATGCGTGTATGTATAGCGACGCTGCTGTCAGCAGTCGTTTATGCTGTGCTGACCTGTGTTTTCTTCGAAAGACTGCCGGTACTGTTCTATCTGGGCGGGTTCATGATACAGTTCCTTGCCATGGCAGGCATCAGGTTCTCATACAGAGCTCTCAGGATATTTGCAGGGTTCTGCCGCACCAGGAATGACAGCGAGCTGACCCGTGTCATGATCGTAGGTGCCGGTGAAGCCGGACGCATGCTGCTGAGAGAGATAAATGTAGAAGTACCGAAGACATCGGTGGTGTGCTGTATCGTGGACGACAATCCCAACAAACGAAACAGGATCATGAACAATGTCCGCATCGAAGGCAGCAGACATGACATAGCATATCTTGTGAAAAAACATCATATAGACAGGATCATCATAGCGATGCCGTCGGCAGACAGCGAAGAGCACAAGGCAGTGCTGGACATCTGCAAGGAAACAGGCTGCGAGCTGAAAATGCTGCCCCGTATCTCCGAGGTGCTCAGAGGCAGGGCAAGCCTTTCGCATCTGAGGGACGTATCCGTGGAGGAGCTGCTGGGCAGAGATCCGATAGAAGCGGACATGAGCGAGATCGCAGAGTATATCCACGGCAAGACTGTGCTGGTGACAGGCGGAGGCGGCTCCATCGGCAGCGAGCTGGCAAGACAGATAGCATCCTACGGACCGGAGAGACTTGTACTTTTCGACATATATGAAAACAGCGTCTACAGCATACAGCAGGAGCTGAGGTGGCATCATCCCGAGCTGCAGCTGGACGTGATGATAGGTTCCGTGAGGGACAAGCGCAGAGTACGTCAGGTGATGGAAAGATTCAGGCCTGACATCGTCTATCATGCAGCAGCCCACAAACACGTGCCGCTGATGGAGGACAGCCCTAACGAAGCAATAAAGAACAATGTGCTGGGCACATATGTGACGTCAAAGGCAGCAGCGGAGTACGGCGTGAGGAAATTCGTACTGATCTCCACCGACAAAGCCGTCAATCCGACTAACATCATGGGAGCGTCCAAGCGTCTGTGCGAGATGGTGGTCCAGGAAATGGACAGGCAGTCCGAGTCCACAAGCTTCGTGGCAGTAAGATTCGGCAATGTGCTGGGCAGCAACGGCAGCGTGATACCGCTGTTCAAGCGTCAGATAGCAGCAGGGGGACCTGTGACAGTGACACATCCGGATATCACGAGATTTTTCATGACTATCCCGGAGGCAGTATCCCTGGTACTGCAGGCAGGCGCATACGCCACAGGCGGTGAGATATTCGTGCTGGATATGGGACAGCCTGTGAAGATCGACGACCTGGCAAGGAATCTCATATTCCTCTCAGGACATATACCTGACGGAGATATCAAGATAAAGTACACAGGCCTCAGACCGGGAGAAAAGCTCTACGAAGAACTCCTGATGTCTGAAGAAGGACTGCAGAAAACAGCAAACAAAAAGATATACATAGGGCATCCGATACAGCTGTGCGACGACCTTTTTGACAAGATAGAGGAGCTGGGCAGCTGCGCAGCAGGAAACGACAAAGAGATAAAACTCAAAGTCGCAGCCCTTGTAGATACATACAGACCTGACATAGACAGGAAGCCGGAAAACTCCCCGGGCGAAGATGCATCAGAGGAGCCTGAAATGCAGGCAGTCGGCATCAGCGACCGCAATGCAGCCCTCGGCACCGCCAAAGCCTGATAAAAAGCAGGATATCAGCCCGGGAACAAAAAATTTTCAAAAAAAGCAAAAATGGCCTGTTATTTTTGAAAGTTTTAAAGACCCGGTGATATATAATCTAAACAAGGCAGCTTAACAGAGTGATTGGGGAGAAGGATTCTGTTAACGTGAATATATGAGAACGATTCTAAACAGCGGCACAGCCATAAAAGACCCTGTACCGCATACAAGGCAGTAATGCAGCCACGTAAAAC
Organism: uncultured Clostridia bacterium; assembly: GCA_934255435.1. GTDB lineage: Bacteria > Bacillota > Clostridia > Peptostreptococcales > Anaerovoracaceae > Lentihominibacter. The sequence continues at coordinate 3,943 of CAKQNZ010000103.1, forward strand.
GTCTGAAGCGAAACAGACCGGCAGCTGCAGACCCCGGCAAGAGCGGACTGAAAAAAAGTGCAAAACACCAGCTGCCACAGTCCGCCGTAACCGGACCGCCAGACGGATCGAAACAAACGCCCGCAGAAAAGCCCACCCCGGAAACAGGAAAGGCAGCAGGGCAGTTTTGTGTTGTGTGAGGGAAACAACTGATAAAATCAGAGTATAGAAGGGACAGCAGATGTTTAAAGAAACAGATATAAAACCTTTTGAAAACAAGATATGGCTGGCGTCACCGACGATGCACGGCGAAGAACTGGAATACATGACAGAAGCCTATGAGACCAACTGGATGTCGACAGTAGGAGCCAACATCAACGAGGTGGAAAGGATAACCTGCGAGAAAATCGGCTGCAGCAATGCAGTAGCCCTGTCGTCAGGAACAGCAGCACTGCATATGGCAGTAAAACTGGCAGGTATCGAGGCGTACGGTCAGCCGGACACAGGCCATGGAGCCGTAGAAGGCAGGCGTGTGTTCTGCTCGGACATGACATTCGACGCAACAGTGAATCCGGTGGTCTACGAAGGTGGCATACCGGTGTTCATAGACACAGAAACAGACACATGGAACATGGACCCGGCAGCACTGGAAAAAGCTTTCGAGATCTACCCTGATGTAAAGATAGTAGTGCTGGCACACCTTTACGGCACGCCGGCAAAAATGGATGAGATCAAAGCAGTCTGCGACAGACACGAAGCTATCATCATCGAAGACGCAGCAGAATCACTGGGAGCCACATACAAAGGCATCCAGACCGGGACTTTCGGCAGATACAGCTGCATCAGTTTCAACGGCAACAAGATCATAACAGGCTCGTCAGGAGGCATGCTGCTGACAGACGATAAAGCAGCAGCAGACAAAGTCCGCAAATGGTCGACACAGGCAAGAGAAAAAGCAGACTGGTATCAGCATGAAGAACTGGGCTACAACTACCGCATGAGCAATGTGATAGCAGGCGTGGTGAGAGGTCAGTATCCGCATCTCGAAGAACATATAGCACAGAAAAAAGCCATATACGAGAGATACAGAGAAGGCCTGAAAGACCTGCCTGTGAGCATGAACCCATTCGATGAAACTGTATGCGAACCGAACTACTGGCTTTCCTGCATGATAATAGATGAAGAAGCGATGTGCAGACAGGTACGCTCGGAAAACGAAGCGATATACATACCGGAAACAGGCAAGACCTGCCCCACAGAGATCCTGAAAGCGATAGCATCCATCAACGCAGAAGGACGTCCGATATGGAAACCAATGCACATGCAGCCGATATACAGGATGAATCCATTCGTGACCAGACACGGCAGCGGCAGAGCAATGACCAACGCCTACCAGGACGGAACCGCAACAGACATCGGAATGGACATATTCGAAAGAGGCCTCTGCCTGCCAAGCGACAATAAAATGACAGCAGAGCAGCAGGACAGGATAATTGAAGTAGTTAGGGAATGTTTTAGATAAAGAACAAACGTAGAGGAGCAAATATAGTGTCTAATAAGGCAATTATTGGAGGTGTCATTGCAGGCGTAGTTGCTGCCACAGCAGTTACAGCTCATGCTATGAAGAAAAAAGCAGATAAAACTACATACACAGCAGAGGCGATCGAACCTATAAAACCTCGTAAAATGGGCTTTTACGAAAAGTATGTGAAATGAATCCCTTTTTAAAATGTACAAGATAAGATGAAATTTTATGGTAATGAGGTTTGACCTAGTCTACAGATGCTCTTCAAAAAGAACATTCATGACTAGGTTCTTTATCTCAAATAGCATATTGCACAGAAGAAAGCAATTTATGAGAGATATAAAGAGAAATTAAAAGGACTGCCAGTATCCATGAATCCAATGGATCTGGAAAACTCTGAACCAAATTACTGGTTGTCTTGTCTGATTATTGATAAGGAAGCAATGTGCAAACAGGTTCGTGGCGAGCAGGATGTGTGCTATGTAAAAGAAACAGGAAAGTCTTGCCCAACAGAGATTTTGGAAGCGATTGCATCCATTAATGCTGAAGGTCGTCCGATTTGGAAACCAATGCATATGCAGCCGATTTATCGTTTGAATCCATTTGTTGTCAGAGATGGAAATGGACGTGCCAAATCAAATGCATATATTGCATGTGGAGTAACTGATGTAGGTATGGATATTTTTACAAGAGGATTATGCCTGCCAAGTGACAATAAAATGACAGCAGAGCAGCAGGATAGAATTATTGAAGTATTAAAGGCTTGCTTTGAATAAGGAAGTGTTTTAGGAGAAATTTATGAAGAAAGAAAAAAGTCATAAATTGTACCGTAAAATGGGATTTTATGAAAGATACATAAAAAGAGCGATTGATATTTTTTGTTCTGGATTGGCAATTATCGTATTCTGTTGGCTGTATGCAATCATCGCTTTGTTGGTTCGGATTAAACTGGGCAGTCCAGTGTTGTTTACGCAATATAGACCAGGACTAATTGATCCGAAAACGGGAAAAGAACGAATTTTTAAAATGTATAAGTTTCGGACTATGACAGATAAGAAAGATGCAGAGGGAAACTTGCTGCCCGATGAAGTGCGTCTGACAAAATTTGGTGCATGGCTTAGATCTACCTCTTTGGATGAACTGCCAGAAGCATTTTGCATTTTAAATGGCACGATGACACTGATAGGGCCACGTCCGCAGTTAGTTCGAGATATGGTGTTTATGTCAGAAGAACAAAGAATGCGTCATACTGCAAAACCTGGATTGTCTGGGCTTGCACAAGTAAGTGGTAGAAATGCAATTTCATGGGAAGAGAAATTTGAATGGGACTTAAAATATATTAAAAAAATAGGCTTTTTAACAGACTTTAAAATCATTTTTCAAACTGTAGAAAAGGCCTTTGTAAAAAAAGAAGGAATCACTACAAATGAAATGGCAACCGCTGAAGACTTTGGAGATTATTTGCTTAGAAATGGAAAAATTAATCAGATGGAATACAATATCGGACAATTAAAAGCAAAAAAAATACTGCAAAATGTTAAACAATTAAAAGGTGAATAAATGGAACAGAAATACAGTGTATTGATGTCACTTTATAAGAAAGAAAAACCAGAGTATCTAAAATTAGCTATTGATAGTATGCTTAATCAAACTGTTAAGCCAGATGAAATCGTATTGGTTGAAGATGGAGAGCTTACAGCAGAACTTTATAAAGTGATAGATGAGTATAAAGAACAATTACATATTGTGGTAAATGAAAAAAATTTAGGATTAGGATTGGCATTAAATGAGGGGTTGAAGGCTTGTAAGAATGAGCTTGTTGCAAGGATGGATACGGATGATTGCTCCAAACCTGATAGATGTGAAAAGCAACTTAAGAGATTTTCTGAAAAACCATATCTTTCAATTGTAGGTTCACATATTGATGAATTCGAAGGAACC
>CAKQNZ010000104.1 GCA_934255435.1 uncultured Clostridia bacterium
AATATCGTTTTCGATATTTCCGGAATATCAACAAAAGTTTCATATGATAAAACGTGGCGAAGCCACTTTTGTTCCATCTGAAATGGCAGTATGAGTTTACATTTTACAGGTTTTTGTAAAAAGTGTTTGAACGAGTGCTTCCGTCACGAGTGTATTTTATCACGACTTTTATACGATAAGTTGCACTGGAGCTGATCGAAAAAGTATGGATGTGGTTTATCCTCGTGCTTTTGACGGTTTTTTTATCACTGCTTACAGTGCTGTAACTGCTGCCGCTTTTTTTCTGAAGATAGATCGTAGACGTGATAGACGAAGCAGAAGATCTGGAAGCGACTGCCTGGGCTTGTGCTTTTGTGGATGATGTTTTTTTGAATCCTAAACCGCAGCTTTCAGCAGTCAGTTCAGTGATATCTTCTGAGATCATGGCATTGTCATCCGTTTCAGGAGTATCGCCTGCAGTATCTGCAAATGTGAAACATGTCATAGAAAAAAACATAGCGATAACGGTAATGAGTAAGATTTTCTTTTTCATAATATATTTCTCCTTCCAGTAAAACAGATGAATGAAATCGGAAAATGCAACAAAAAATATAAAAAAATAAAAATTCGTAATTTTATGTTACATTTTCTGGCCACAGCCATCTGTTTATATACAAGCATATTTTATTAACTCATAGGAGGAAGAAAACAATGAATCTAAAAACAAAAGCGGGACCTGTGTAAAGGCTGACTGCTTTTTTGCTGACGCTGTTCCTTGTTGTGACATTGATCCCGGATATCGGGCATGCCACAGGTTCAGGCGAAGAGACGAAGATATCGCCTGAAGAGGTCACCGAGAAAAACGTCATCGGCAAGACCGAGGATACGACCACATACGACCTCGGCGGGGGAGAGAAGATGACAGTTTTTCATGGCGGTCAGGTCAGGTACGAAAACGATGAGGGCAGCCTCACTGACTACGACCGCAGCCTTGTTAAGATAGATAAGGGAGAAAAGACAGAAGCCGGTTCAGATCTCGACGGCTATTCATATACTAACAAAGAGGGCGACAGGAAACATTACATGCCCGGCAGACTTTCGGAGGACACGCCGCTGCTGATGGAAGACGGGGAACACAGCATCAGCATCTCTCCGGATGAAAAGACTCTGGACACGGTTTCCGCAGAAAGTGCGCCCGTAAAAGTGATAAAAGAAACCACGCCCACGCTGTACGAGGATGAAGAGAAGCTCCCTGTAACAGCGAAATACAGCAGTCCGCAGTCATCAGCGGATTTTGCATATGAATCAGGGGAAGAAGGAGTCAAAGAAACCATAACTCTGAAGGAAAGACCCGAGAGCAATACTTTTACATATGTCCTCCGGCTCAAGGGTCTTACTCCGGAGAAAAATCCTACAGATGCAGGCATCACTTTCTTCGATAAAGAGACAGGCAGCATCGCAGCGGACATATCACCGGCATGGATGAATGACGCCAGCGGAAGCGCATACAGCGATGATATAACATACGATATAAAGAAGGCAGAAGGGGACAGATATATACTGACCATGACTGTAGACAGGGACTACCTTGACAGCAGCGACAGACAGTACCCTGTCACCATCGACCCTACCACCACATGGAAAGGTTCAAGCCAGGTAACAGATGCATACGTCATCAGCGGCAGTTACGCCGGCACGGTATTCTACTCAGGCAGCACCAAAGTCATGCCTGCAGGAAAGAACGGTACCGGCACCCACAGGACATACATACAGTTCGAGCATATCAAGAAAACACTGATAGGCCAGTCCATCAGCAGCGCCAAACTCACTGTCTACGAAGTAGGCGATGGAGCAAAGAATCAGAAAGTAAGCGCATACCGTGTCACAGGCGGGTGGAAAGCCTCAAAGCTCACATGGAACAATAAACCATCGAATTCAAGCACTGTACTTTCTACAGTCACAACTAAGAAGACGAAAAATACAGCCCAGACTTTCGATCTTAAATCATACGTGGCAGGGCTGGCCAAGGATTCCTATGTCAGCCATGGCATAGTCCTCAAAAACGTGACAAGCTCGCCAAGCTACGCATCTTTCTGGGGCAGCAGATACGGCACTGCAGCATACAGACCTAAGCTGGTGGTGACACATTACAGCAAACCGACGACTGCCACCAGTGCAGCTATATCGCCGAGATATGTCAGCAAAAGCACAGACGCCAAAGTGACCTATGCAGGGATAACATCCACAGGACTTGCCAGAGTTGAATTCCAGGCGCTGGCATATGATGATGTCAAAGCAGCCAACGGCGACGTCAAACTGGCGTACAGCTCATCAAGGACCATAAGCTCCGGAGCGAGCCTGCCTGAGATGGCTGACGGATGCTACCGGATATATGTCAGAGGCGTCAACAAAGCCGGTACTGCAGGAAGCGGCAAATCCGCCGGAGTAGTACACATAGACAGCGTAGCGCCTAAGCTGGGAGAGATAAGTCTTTCTCCGTCATCGGAGGAAAAACCGGGACCGGCAAGCCCGCTGCTCACATGGAAAGGCATATCGGACGCTCACTTCAAGGAAGTCAGCGTTTCGGTAGACGGAGCTGCGTACAGGAAAGCCGGCTCCGAAACATCAGGGACATACACCATACCAAAGGAGACTTTCGATAGCACCGGTCTGCACACCATCAAGGTGAAAGCAGAAGACAAGATGGGCAACAGTGCAGAGAAGACTTTTGAAAACTACTATGTCTGCATAGACGGACCGGAAGTCGGTTCGCTGAAACTCAGGGACAGCTCCAGCAAAAACATCACCAGCGGTTCATGGACCTCAGACAGCGACCCGGAAATAATATTTTCAGATCTCAGGGACAAGACCGGCGACATCAGCAGCAGCGGCGTGACCTACGCTCTGACAAAAGAAGGAGAATCACCTTCCGACGAAGATTTCACTGCGCCGGAAGACCTTGTGATGGAAAAAGACGAGACCGGCGGATACAGCGGCAGTTTCCATATGGCGGAAAAAGACCACGATCCTTCAGGCGGCAGATATGACGTACACGTCAGATTCACAGGCGAATCAGGAAACTATACACAGAGATCCCACGGATATTATCTTGATAAAAACAGTCCGAAAGGAACTATAACCATCAGCAGCATCTCTGGCACGTCGGTGTCAGGTGCGTTGAAAGACACCATAATAGTAACAGGAAATATAACCGACAGGCAGGATGACGAGGACCAGGACTGCAGCGGCATAGAGGACAGCAGCATCAGAGTATTCAGCAGTAAAGCAGACGGCGAGCAGCAGAAAGCCATACTTTACAAAGACATGAGCGAGTCCACCAGCAGGCCTCTTGACACCAGTAAATATGCCAACGGCACATATGTACTGAAACTGCATATCCAGGACAAAGCAGGCAATACGAAAACCGTGACGAAGGAGATCACCATAGCCAATCCTGCAGGCAGACCGGAAGTGACAGCAGAGAAGAACGGCAGCAAGGTAAAGATCGCATGGAGCTTCAATAAAAATACCGAACTTTCTGGGATACAGTACCGTATAGGTGAAGACGGCGAATGGAAAGATATCTCAGGAGAGCCATCCATAAAAGGCGAAATGGAGACAGCGGAGCCATCTGACGAAGGCTCGTATACGATATATGTCAGAGGCGTGGATAAATCAGGCACAGCAGGAGAAGCCGGTACAGTTTCATACATCGTTGACAGCACTGACCCTGAAGCTCAGCTGACTACTTTCGTGCAGGGCGTCATCAGCGGTAAGGCATCGGACGCACATCTTGATGACTGGAGCATCAGCATCAGAGACAAATCAGCTGCAGACGACACATATGAAAAAGTCCTTTCAGGCAGCAGCAAAGTAGACGGCAGTTTCGGCTTCATCGATCTGTCCGGCTCGAAATACAAGGCGGGCAGCCAGTACAGACTGAAACTCACTGTGACTGACAAGGCAGGCAACGCCTCCACTGCATACAAAGACATAACAAGGCCTGCAGATGAAGACACTGCGAAACTCACAGATCCGTCATTCAGAGTCAGCAGACCATCAGGACAGAGCTACAAAGACGAACATTTCCAGATCGGCACGAAGACAGAAAGCCTCAGTATCAGGAAAGACGATGAGAAGACACTGGATGAAGAAAGCCTCCAGTGGTATGTGGACGGCGTGAAAAAAGCAGAAGGCGCTGTCTACAGCGATGATTTTTCATGTGCAGAAGGCACATCGTACGAAACAGGGAAAGATTACGATATCCTGGCAGCAGGAACTGACGAAGACGGCAGGACTGTATACAGCAGAGCCGTGACCATAAACGGTGAAAAGAAGACTCTCAGCATGGGAGAAACGTCAGAGAAAGACGTAAAACTGGAGGGCAAAGCAGTTGCTCTGCGCATCGACGCCCCTGAAACCATCGGAGATAAAAAAGTCACGTACAGCATCAGCATATCAGGCGGTAAATACACCGCCCTTTCACCGGGCAAGAAAATAAGCGTTTCGGATATAGACGGTGCAAAGATCTACGGCAGCGACTTCACTGTCAAAGCAGAGTCCGAAGCGGATATTTCCAGCCTCGGAGACATATCAGTGACAGCAGACGTACTGGCTGCGGAGGATTTCAGCATATCAGCCGCAGAAGATTTCAGACCTGTCGGATTTTCACTGAGACACAAGCTGAACTACAAGACATATTTCACATGGCAGACAGCAGCAGGCAGTACGCAGCTGCCGGACGACATATCTTTCGAAGTATACAGGAGCACTGAAGACGGATTCACGCCGTCTGGAGACACACTGGCTGCAGGTGATTTCGCCAGCTGCAGCTACACTGAGATAAACACAGGTTATTCAGGAAAATACTACTACAGAGTCAGAGCCGTCCAGAAGGATGAAAACGACAGGATCATAAGCAGCAGCGGATTTTCCAGACAGATGTACGGCAAAGTGGCAGACGCCGACGAATACCTGAAACGACTGGGAAACAGGGAGTACTGGAGCTACGCATCCATGGGACTGCCCCAGGGCGATGCGAATATAGAAAAGAGCCAGGGAAACTTTACATATTCCCAGAGCGACGCAGAGATACCGAATGAGGGAGTAGATGTATCTTTCGAACGTACATACAACAGTCAGTCCAGCGCAATGTCATCCCTGGGCATGGGATGGAGCAGCAGCTTCGATATGGAAGTGCTGGCTATCGCAGACACCGGCGGAGAGAACGACGACAGCCTTGTGCTGAGATACGGAGACGGCACGCTGTATCAGTTCACGAAGACCTCCGGTGGAAACAAGGAAAACGCCGGCAGCAATGAAACTGCAGCAGATGACTCCGGTACTATGGATGCAGAGGCGGCAGATGATAATGAGACTGCTGAGTACATATCCTCACTGGGAAAATATGTGACACTGACTAAGACCCATTCAGAGGAGGATGTGGAGCTTCCGGCCAGGAAAAAAGGCATCGTCACAGACGACGACAAGGAGACTGTCACAGTTACCAGCGACTATACAGTTAGAGACAAGGAAGGCAGCGAATACAGATTCAACAGCTTCGGCAGTCTCGTGTATATAACAGAATCGAACGGCAATTTTGCCATACTTGAATATGCACAGGACAGCGGACTGCTTTCCAGAGTGCGCACCAACCGCAACATAGCCATGGAACTCACATACAACGACGATGAAAAAGGCGGGGACCCGCTCACCATCAGAAGCGTGAAGCTCCCTGACGGCAGCAGCTACGAGTATGACTACGCAGGCAGCGCAGACAAAGAAAATGTCAGACTGACCTCAGTGACTCACAAGGCAGCAGGCGGTGACGGAGAGATAACATACCGCTATGATTACGACGGCAGACAGGAGCCGAAACTCGACACCATCAGAGATGCAGCAGGAAACAGATATACAGTTGACTACGACAGCGAAGGCAGAGCCTCGCAGATGTCAGATCCCGACGGCAAGACACAGAAACTCACATACTCTGATGACAGCAGCGAGACGAAGACCGAGACCATGATAAAGAAAGGTCTGCTTTCCGGTATGAAGACCATATCCAGCGAAACCGACAGATTTGACGGCTGGTTCGGCAACTGCCTGGAAAATATCGACGCAGCAGGGAACCGCACGGGATACACATATCGTGACAACCTTCTTGTGATGACAGAAAAAACAGGTCAGAAACAGAGCGTCGATGCATCGAAGAACGTGGTAGGGACAGATATAACGCTGACAGAGACCACGTCATACGACAGCGAGACCGACAACGTCACAAAGGAAAGATCCGAAGATGGTACAATCACGAAATACAGTTATGACGGCGACAACGTGACTCATGAGACTACATACAACGCAGACGGAGAAAAGTCGTCGGATACAGATTACGAATACGACGACAACGACAATGAGACAAGATCTTACGACGACGTCACAGACGAAGAGGAGCTGTCTGAGTATTACGAAGAGGACAGTGAAACAGGCCTTGCAGGAGAGCTGAAGGAGGAAGTATCGAAGGAGGACGGAACAGAAAAAAGCACGACTTCATATACATACGAATACAGCGATGACGGCAGCAAGACCGAGACAGAAACAGAAGAGTGCGACGGCGTAAAGACCGTTACAGTGACAGTCACAGACGCCATGGGCCGTGAGAAAAGCACGAAGACGTCTGTAGACGGCGATGTGAAGTCAGAGACCGTCAATACATACGACGGCTTCGGCAGGCTCACGAAGACGGTAGTGACTCAGGGAGATTCCCGCAGGACCACTTCCAGCACATACGACGCCAACGGTACGGTCCTTACGGAAACAGACGCTGACGGCACTGTTACATCATACACTTACGACAAGCTCAACAGAGTGAAGTCCAGGAATGTGAAAAAGGGCGATCTCAGCAAGACATGGACCACAGACTACGATTATGAAGACGTGACGCTCCATACAGGCGCAGCCACGAAGGAAGTAACTGACGCCTATACCGTCACCGAAAAAGACCCGGACGGATACATCACATCCCAGACCTTTACAGATCCTTCAGGCAATGTGGTCAGAGAAAAAGCAGACGGCATGTACACAGACAAGCAGTTCGACAAGTCGGGCAGAGTCACAGCCGCCTGTGAATACGGAGAAAACTCTGACGGAGAAGGCGGAGTTCTCACCCTTTCCATCTACGATGAGAACGGCAACCAGACCCATACAGCTGTGAACCCGTCGGTGAAAGACGGCACGTACAACATCGGAGGAGACTGCATCGTCACTGAGAGCAGATACGACGCCGACGGCAACGTGACAGCAAGCATAAACGGAGAAGGACACAGGACTTCCATGTCTTACGACATCGAGGGACAGCTCAGACAGGTGGCA
>CAKQNZ010000105.1 GCA_934255435.1 uncultured Clostridia bacterium
ACCCTCTCGCATTCGAAAAGGCAGACATCATACTGCTCAACAAAGTCGATCTCATACCATATCTCGATTTCGATGAAGAATTTTTCATGAAGGGCGTCCGTGCTCTGAACAAAGACGTTCCTGTTTTCAAAGTATCAGGCAGGACAGGTGAAGGCTACGAGGAGGTTGCCAGGTGGCTGACAGACAGAGCGAAAAAATTAAACTGTGGGGAATAGTCCAGGGCGTCGGGTTCAGACCCTACACAGCAAAAACAGCAGAATCTCTTGATATGAAAGGCGAGGTGCGCAATACAGGCGGCCTCGTCGAAATATATCTGACTGATACGAAAGACCGTATCACATCTTTTCTCGATAAACTCATCGCAGGCAAGCCGGCGCCTTCTGAGATAGTGCATATCAGCCGCAAGCCGGCACCATACAGAGAGTTCAGCGGATTTTCCATAATCAGCAGTGGAACCGGCAATGAGGAAACTGCCATGATACCGGCAGACCTTGCCATATGCCCCGACTGTCTCCGGGAACTTTACGACCCCTGCGACAAAAGATACCAGCACCCTTTCATAAGCTGTATGGTATGCGGCCCCAGATACACCATCATCGACCATATCCCTTATGACAGGGACAACACCTCGATGGTGGATTTTCCTATGTGCGGATACTGCGAAAGCCAGTATACCGATCTCCACGACAGAAGGCACCACGCACAGACCATATCGTGCCACGGCTGCGGACCTCAGCTTCTCTGGAAAACACGGAAAGGATCCGATGACATTCCATCTATCATGGAAAGTCTCACATCTGGTGAACATCTGAAACGTGACAAAGCGATACTTGGCGATGCTGCAGATATACTGAAAAACGGCGGCGTCATAGCTTTCAAAAGCGGCGGAGGCTACAATCTCATTGCAGATCCCTTCAATGAAACTGCTGTGCAGAAACTCAGGAATATCAAAAGACGTGAAAGCAAGCCCTTTGCAGTCATGTTCCGCAGCATAGAAGAAATCAGAAAATACTGCTTCATAAGCGACACAGAAGCCAGTCTCATTGGCTCCTCTGCAAGACCGGTAATACTGCTGGAGCACAAGGATTCTGACAGCCCGGAAATAAACCGCAGCCGTTTTATCGGCTCTTTCCTGCCAAGCTTCGCTGCCCAGTATATGCTCCTTGACAGGATCAGCCCGCTGATATTCACAAGCGCCAATCTTTCAGACATGCCTATGATAAAGGACGATGACGAAATGTTTCGTATGTTCGAAAGGGAGCCTGATATCGATGGGGTACTTTACAACACACGACGTATACTGGTGAGAGCTGACGACTCCGTTGCCCGTGTCATAGACGGGCAGCCTCAGATGATAAGACGTTCCAAGGGATACGCCCCTGTGCCCCTTTATACAGACGCAAGTCCGCTGCAGATATTCGCAGCAGGCGGACAGCTTAAAAACTCATTTGCCCTTGCAAAGAACGGTTTCATATATATGAGCCAGTATTTCGGCGATATGGATACAGCAGAAAACCAGCAGCTCTATACTGAAAGTCTCGATCATATGCAGCAGATGTTCCGGATAAGACCCCGGATCGTGGTCTGCGATATGCATCCGCTCTACTTCACGTCTTCGTTTGCTGAAGACTACGCTGCAAAGCACGGACTTCCCATCGTCAGGGTCCAGCATCACCATGCTCACATAGCATCTGTAATGGCAGAAAACGATATCTCCGGCGATGTCATCGGTATCAGTTTCGACGGCACGGGCTACGGCACAGACGGTGCCGTATGGGGCGGTGAATTCTTCCTGTGCAATAAAGGCGACGCCCGCCGCATCGCACATCTCAGATATGTGGATCTTATCGGAGGTGACTCCTCTGCGAAGGATGCCATGCGTTCTGCCATCGGATATATCCATGCATATGACAGTGGTCTGATATCAGAAACCGGCGATCCCAGCTTCCGGGAGATAACTGTCGATATCTCGGATATCATCGCATACGGCAAAGAGACTGTCCTCGGTCTGCCAAATGCATCGCTGGCGCTCAAAGCCATCGAAAACGGCATCAATACAATCAAAAGTTCCAGCATGGGCCGTCTCTTCGACGGAGTCTCCGCACTCCTTGGTATAAAGACATACAACGATTACGAAGGTCAGTGCGCCATCATGCTTGAAGATGCAGCCGCTTTTGCACAGAAAAACCCCGGCGTCAGGAAACAGTGCGATCTGGCGCTGTCGTTCCATGAACGGATAACCGACATGATACTCGCAGAATGTATCTGTGCCAGAGACATCTACGGCACATCTCAGGTGGCCCTTACCGGCGGCACATTCCAGAACAGGATACTGATGGAAAGTGCTCTTGAAAAACTCAGGAGCAACGGATTCACCCCGTACTACAATATCTCCGTCAGCCCCAATGACGGCGGTCTGGCCCTGGGACAGGCATATATAGCTATGCACAAAGCAGAAATCGAGTAGGCGGCGGTGGTTTGCCACTCTTCTCTCCTGCGTAGCATCCTATACAGAACATACATTTTCCCTCGTAATTGTGCAGACGCTGTCTGCACAATTTTATCTTATGTAAACTGACACGGCTGAGTTTTTCCATCAAAAAACACCAGCTGCGGATATCCCTTTTATACTTTACTGAGTCCTGCATGGCCTTTTCCGGTGGATATGCTCTCGCTTTTCTCCGGAAGGTGCTGCATTTACTCACTTATCGGACATCCGCAGCCGGTATTCTGGTTTTCTGTTACTGTTTCTGGTGGAATCACTTCCCCTCTTCACTTTCAACTCTTCGAATCTGAGGTAAAAAGTTTATATTTTCAAAGGCTTTTCCCTTTGCTTGTCTGTATTATAGCACATGGGAAAAGCCTTTGCAAGAATTATTTGAAAATTAATCGAATTTATTTTTTTCTGTTATCGTGCTTTCTGTAAACACTCCGTCAGCATTTCTTAAAGTATATCTATCTTTTCTCCTGCCAGTGCCTTGTTCATGCTCCTCACTGCACAGAACTTGCCGCACATGCTGCAGGTGTCGCTGTATTCATCGTCAGGGCTCCTGCTGTCTCTTATGGCCTTTGCTGTCACAGGATCCAGTGCGCATGCAAACTGTTCATCCCAGTCAAGGTTCCTTCTGGCATCGCCCATACGGTCGTCTATATCCCTTGCTCCAGGTATGCCTTTGGCGATATCCGCTGCATGGGCTGCTATCTTCGATGCGATTATGCCCTGCTTTACATCATTGACATCAGGCAGCGCCAGATGCTCCGCCGGTGTCACATAGCACAGAAATGCAGCTCCGTTCATTGCAGCCACAGCCCCGCCGATAGCTGCCGTTATATGGTCATAGCCCATGGCTATATCCGTAACGAGAGGTCCCAGCACATAGAACGGTGCTCCCATACAGATAGTCTGCTGCACCTTCATGTTGGCTGCCACCTGATCGAGAGGCACGTGTCCAGGACCTTCCACCATGACCTGTACATTGTGCTCCCATGCACGCTTTGTCAGCTCGCCAAGGCGCACCAGCTCCTCGATCTGGCATACATCTGTGGCATCAGCAAGACATCCCGGTCTGCAGGCGTCCCCCAGTGATATGGTGACATCGTACTCCTCACATATATCCAGTATCTCATCGTAGTATTCGTAGAAAGGATTCTCTTCGCCTGTCATGCTCATCCATGCGAACACGAGGCTGCCGCCTCTGCTGACGATATTCGTCTTTCTCTTATGCTTGCGGATCTGGTCTATAGTCTTCCTTGTTATACCGCAATGGAGAGTCACGAAATCCACGCCGTCCTGTGCATGGAGCCTGATGACGTCTATGAAGTCCTTTGCAGTCAGTGTGCCCAGGTCTCTCTGATAGTGGATGACGCTGTCGTATACAGGTACTGTTCCTATCATCACAGGGCATTCGCTGGTGAGTTTCTGTCTGAATGGCTGCGTATTGCCGTGACTGGAAAGATCCATAATGGCCTCTGCTCCCATGTCAACTGCACTCATGACTTTCTGCATCTCTATGTCATAATCCTTGCAGTCTCTTGAAACGCCAAGGTTGACATTTATCTTTGTACGGAGCATGCTGCCTATGCCCTCTGGATCCAGGCATGTATGCCTCTTGTTGGCGCATATCGCTACCTTTCCTTCTGCAACCAGCTGCTGCAGCTTTTCAACAGGCATGTTCTCCTTCTCTGCAACGATCTTCATCTGTGGCGTCACGATGCCTTTCCTTGCGGCATCCATCTGTGTAGTATAATTCATCTGTTTCCTCCTGTCTGATATCTTCCATCTATCGCAAAAGCATGATCCATGGGTCCGCTTCCTTTCCCCAGATCAAGCATGGCTCCGAGAGTTCCTGATATATAGGCTTTGGCTTCTTCCACCGAAGAGCCTATGTCCATGCCCTTTGCAAGACATGACGCTATGGCGCTGGACAGTGTGCATCCTGTCCCGTGGGTATTCGGATTGTCGATGCGCCTGCCTCTGAACCATCTGAAAGCCCCCTCTGCAAAGAGCAGATCATTGGCGTCATTGATACTGTGGCCGCCTTTGCAAAGCACTGCGCATCCGTATCTGCCGCTGACCATCTCTGCTGAGCGTATCATATCTTCTGCTGATGCGATCTTCATTCCAGTTATAACTTCCATTTCCGGGATATTGGGCGTGATGAGATCCGCCAGCGTGAAAAGCTCGTCCATGAGCGTCTGCGTGGCGTCTTCTCTCAGCAGCCTGCTGCCGCTTGTAGATATCATTACCGGATCCACGACGATATTCTTCGCCTCATACTGTCTGAGACTTTCCGCTATCGTCTTTATCAGATCCGCCGAGGAAACCATCCCGATCTTCACGGCGTCCGGAAAGATATCTGTAAATACAGCATCCAGCTGGGCCTTCAGGAAGGCCGGGCTCACATCCATTATATCCATAACGCCGGTGGTATTCTGGGCAGTCAGCGAGACTATGGCGCTCATGCCGTACACATGCATGGCTGTCATGGTCTTCAGATCTGCCTGGATTCCGGCGCCTCCGCTGGAATCACTTCCAGCGATCGTTAATGCTGTTTTTATCATGATAAAAAACTCCTTTGCATCAATTTTGTATAGCGAGAGAAAGTGGTGCCCCCGGTCTCCCGCTTGTATAACTCAAAGCATCCGGCATCTGCTGCCGTGCTGTTCTGACTTTATGTAAAACAGCGCTGCACGCTGCAATCATATGATACTGTCAGGATCCACAGGTCCGCTGAAATATATATCTGCGATCTGTCTGATCTGCTTCTGATCCTTTTCACTCGCCGGATCATATATCCCGACTGTGACGAAGCCTGCCTCATGGGCCGTCCTGATACCGTGCAGTCCGTCTTCAAAAACATATGTGGACTCTGTGTCAGTCCCTATGCATTTACCGGCTGCAAGATATATGTCCGGCTTGTCCTTGCCTGCTCCTGTTTCAGCACAGGTGAATATCCCTTTGAAATACCCTCCTATGCCTGTACGCTCCATGGCTTTTTCCGCAGGGATCCTGTCTGTGGATGTTGCTATCACCATGGGGATCCCTGCCCGCCTGAGATGCTCAAGCAGTTCACGCACTCCCGGTTTAAGCTCCACTTCTTCTGCATAGAAATCATATATCATACCGTCTATACCGGATATCACTTCATCACGTTTCATATCCAGTCCGTATTTTTCTATCAGATAATCAGCGCCGTCCTCCATAGTCATGGTGAACAGCTTCCTGCCGAGATCAGCTTCTGCTGCGATCCCCTGCTTTCTGAGGAAACGCTCTCCTGCGTCATTCCAGACGTGCATGGAATCCAGCAGGACTCCATCCATATCGAATATCGCTCCTGTGATCTTTTTCTCATTCATCGATGACCACCCTCGCTGTCTGCGATCATGCTTACTTTGCTTTTCAGGTCGGCAGCTGCTGCCTGGATATCATCCTGTGCGAATATAGCGCTAACAACCGCTATACCGCATATACCGCTGCCTTCAAGCTCATGCACATTACCGCTGCTGATGCCGCCTATTGCTATCACAGGTATATCCACGGCATCACAGATAGCCCTCAGCATCTCCGGGCCTACCTCCACAGCATCTGTCTTGGTGCCTGTGCTGAATACGGCCCCAACTCCCAGATAATCCGCACCTCCGGCCTGCGCCGCCAGCGCCTGCTCCACTGTCTGTGCCGATACGCCGACTATCTTGTCAGGTCCCAGTCTGCGTCTTGCGTCGACTGCAGCCATATCGCTCTGGCCCACATGGACGCCGTCTGCATCTGTTTCTGCTGCGATGTCCACATCGTCGTTTATCACGAATGGTACGCCATATCTGTCGCACAGTTCTTTTATATCATTTGCCTCTTTCAGGAACGCCTCTTTGTCAAGAGTCTTTTCCCTTAGCTGTACGAATGTCACTCCGCCTTTTATGGCGTTTTCCACCTGTTCATGGAGCGTATGGTCTCCCAGCCATCTCCTGTCGGTGACGGCATACAGAAGCAGGCTTTCCCTGCTGCAGTTAACGTTCTTCATACTTTGCCATCCTTTCGAGAATCTCGTCATCCATGTTGTATATAGCATCTATTATCCTGTTTCTGTATGTAGCGTTGCCATCGCCTTCCTGCATCCTGCTCCAGCCGATCTCCCCTGCTGCGCCCATCATGCAAACTGCAGCCGCTGCTGCATCCAGCCTGTTTTCACGATCTGTAGTGACGAAAGCAGCTGTGATCGCTGACAGCTGACAGCCTGTGCCTGTTATCCTGCCCATTTCCGGTCTGCCGTTCCTGATGACATAGCATCTGTCTTTGTCTGCTACAAGATCTGTTGCGCCTGTCACTGCTATGACTGCGTCCACTTCTCCTGCAAATTTTTTAAGGGAGCTTATCACTTCGTCGAGATTTTCCTCCGTGACAGCATCCGCTATATCAGCGTCCACGCCTTTGGTGCTGCCTCTGCCGTTCATCAGCGTCTTGATCTCCGAGATATTCCCTCTTATCACATCGAACTTTATTTCGTTAATGAGCTTCACCGCAGTCTCTGTCCTAAGACGGCTGGCTCCTGCTCCCACAGGATCCAGGACCACGGCATGTCCCAGCTGGTTGGCTTTCCTGCCTGCCCTGAACATAGATGGTATCGTCCTGCTGTTCAAAGTCCCGATGTTGATGTTCAGACCTCCGCATATGGACGTTATGTCCTCCACGTCATCCTCATCGTCCGACATTATCGGACTTCCGCCGCATGCCAGCAGAGCATTGGCTACATCGTTCACTGTCACGTAATTCGTTATATTGTGCACCAGTGGTACAC
>CAKQNZ010000106.1 GCA_934255435.1 uncultured Clostridia bacterium
AAACAAGGCAGACAGGTGATATATGTATTCCTGTCTGCCCTGTTTTATTGTCCTGCAGGAAGCCTCTGTTCCAATGTTTCCGGAACACTGTCGGAAGTTTCACTGCGGATCCGGGTTTGTTTTTTACCGGAGACCTGCACCTGTGCTATCTGAAGCTCATCTGAAGATCTCCTGTGTCGACCTTTACCTTGATGGTGTATTTGCGGTCTTTGCTGTGATGCCTGTCTTTGCTTTCATGTGTATCCTCATCGTCGTCCCTGTCGATGCTGATCTCGCCGCTGCGGACATCTGTTACCAGTTCGTAGGCGTCTCTGCTGAATTCCGTCTCTATATCCACATCGCCGGACTTTGTGCTTACGTCTGTCGTGCCTTTGAGGACGCCCTGAATGCTGCAGTCGCCGCAGCCTGTAACGGCCTTTAGATATCTGCTGGATATACCTTCGATATCGACTTCTCCGGAATCTGTACTTATATCTGAGTCTGCAACGTCTATGTCTTTCAGCATGATATCTCCTGAGCCCCTTTTAAGTTTCAGGCTGCTTCCTTTGGAACTTTCGATAGCCGTCTCTCCGCTGCCAGCTTTGATATCAGTCTTGTCAAAATGTACTGCCCTCATATCAAAATCTCCCGAACCGCAGTCTGCCGAAATATCGCTGACTTTCACATCGCTGATGCTGTAATCGCCGCCGGAGCCGTCTATATCTATGCTTTTCAGCGTCCAGTCGCTGCCGCAGAACACCTCGACGCCTGGATAAGTATCCCTGCCGCTGAGATTGATCACGCCGCTGTCTCCTGCTTTGTATTTTATATAAAGAACCCCTTTGTCTATATACATCTCCGGCGCTTTAACATTTTTGCCCGAAGTCGATCTCGTCTTTGCTGTGTCGCCGCTGCATATCGTGACGTCTGCATCGCCTTCGATCTTTATCCTGTCGAAAAGCTGTCCCGACGATGTCTCCTTCACATCTGAAGTATCGAGATATACAGTCTTGAGCGAATCCGACGGTGCGACGAACCATTTGTACCTGTCTGATATCCGGTTCAATCCCGAAATGCCTCCTGCTGCGAATCCTGCAACAGATATGACGCAGCCTGCTGCAAATACTATGGCGCATATCAGCAGAAATCTCTTCATTCCTTTTGACATTTATTCCACCCCCCTGTTTTCGCCGTGATCCTCTGCATCGCTGTGCTGAGGGTCGCTGTCTGCTCTACCTTCGCTGCGGTCTGCATCATCTCTGTACTTCCAGCTGCCTGCATCCGCCTCTGTCATGAATTTCCTGGCACGTTTTTTCTCGCTGCGTCTGTGCATCATCCGTGCAGATGCTCTTACGACAGCTTTGACTCCGGCTGCTGCGCCGGCTCCTGCGGCTGCCATCAGCGCCAGAAGCGCTGCTCCGCCTCCGATGAAAATCAGCGCTGATGAAAATGCTGCCGGTATTGCCATGACGCCTACAACGATGCTGCCCACTGCAAAGGCTACCACGCCTATGATGGCTGCAAACACGCTGACAACGACGCTAATGAACACTGCAAAGACAGTTATCGCTACTGCAACCAGCGTCACAGCAAGAGGTATGGAAAGCGGAGCCGAACATATGCCGATGATTATCCACCATACGGCCGACAGACCTTTCCTGACCGGCTGCGGCTCCTCGCCGTCAAGGAGCCTTGCTGCATAGTCGGATTTTATCTGCGCTGCTATACGCTTAGGGCTTCCCAGTTCCCCGATCAGCTCCTGTTCATGTTCAGGTCCTGCTTCGTCAAAATACTCTTCATAATATTCTATTGCGGCTTCACGCTCTTCTGCCGGCAGTTTAGACAGTTCTTTGCGGAGCCTTTTTATAAATTCCCTTCTGTTCATCATCCCTCACCTCCATCTGATACGTTCCGGTCTGCACCGCTGCTTTGTGTTCCGGCTGCTTTACTGTCAGCTTTGTCATCATCTGGAGATGTCGTATCTCTCCCGTACCCGTCAGACGCTCTGCCTTCACTGAGCAAAATGTCGATGGCGGCCTTGTGATCCTGCCACTGGATACGGTATTCTTTCAGCTGTTTCCTGCCGGCATCTGTTATCGAATAGTACCGCCTGTTCCTGCCCTGATACGGCTCGTCATACGTCATGCAGAGATTTTCCTTCTGCAGCCTCCTCAGCACAGGATACAGCGTCGATTCAGAAATCATTATCGCCCGCTTGAATTCCTGAGTTATCTCATACCCATAGGTGTCGCCCCTGCTAAGTATAGCAAGTGCACACGCATCAAGCAGCTTTGATTCGACCTTGAATGCCATACTGCCCCCTCCTGTTGTTTTGTTGAATAGTATTATTTGATATTTAATACTATACAGCATATAATATTGTTTGTCAACATGATAACGGCAGAAAACAGATTTTATTTTACAGTATGAATCTTACGCATAGTGAACCTGTCTGTCAGATACAGCAGACCCGGCAGTACGAACAGCACTATCGCAAGGGAGCATATCGAGCCTCTGCCCAGGAAGATGCCGAGCTGTGCTTATGACTCACTGGGCAGAGAAGGTATCAAGAGTTTTCTCTGCAAGGATTTTATCGCTGTCGTATCATCATATATAGAAGGAAAAGAAAAGGAACTCCAGATCAGAGTTCCTGATGATTATAAAAATTTTCTCAGCAGAATGTATTCCGAAGCTATCGCCGGAACACTGATAAACCTTTTCACTGATGAACAGAATGCTGTCGAAACCACTGCAGCAGATGAAAAGACCATCGAATACCTCACCACTGCACTGGATGCTGCAGTACCCGCATCACTGCTGGGACTCTGAGGCAGCCCGGTTTTCGGCTGAACAGGCACTGTTGATATCCGACGGGTCGTTTTTGACAGATTTTATCCGCTTTTCGTCCCTTTTGACCAGGCCGGCGAAGCAGCTCCCCGGCTGCCAGACGCTACTCTTTCGGATACTCACCGAGCACTTCAACGAATTTAGGAAGGAACTGTTTCTTCCTGGAAACGATGTTTTTCAGCTGTATTTTCTCTGCATCTTCAGGCACATCGAAGGCCTGTCTTGCAAAGTTTTCCGAGCTGCTGCCGTAACACAGCAGTTCTGTGCTGGTCTCTGCGATATCCGTCATCATGAGGAACATCATATCGAGTTCCTTTTCCACTGCGATATCTTTCATCACCGGACGCACTTTGGCTTTGATATCCTCCAGCTCGTCCTGGTCCATGGAGCTTATCTGACCTACGCCGAAGGAATATCCCTCATTGGAGAACACCTTGAAATCCTGGTAGCATATCTCCTGCGGAGTCTTTCCCTGAAGATTGCTGCCTGCCTTGAACATACTGCTGGCAAGCTCCCTGATATCTTCGCCTGCGATATCCGCCAGGCGTTCACAGGCTGCTCTGTCCAGGGCTGTGCATGTAGGCGATCTGAACATCAGTGTATCCGATATTATGGCAGCGGCCAGAAGACCGGCGATCTGGCGATCCGGCACTACACCCTTTTCATCATACATCTGAAGGATTATCGTTGCTGTACAGCCTACAGGCTGGTTTCTGAAATAAACCGGTCCCAGCGTTTCGAAACCTCCCAGCCTGTGGTGGTCGATTATCTCAAGCACGTCTGCTTTCTCTATTCCGTCCACTGCCTGATTCGTCTCGTTGTGGTCCACAAGAATGACTTTCTTGCGTCTTGTATTGAGCAGTCGCCTTCTGGAAATCAGTCCTACATATTTACCCGCTTCATCTATGACCGGGAAATTGTGGAACCTGTTTGTTTTCATGATCTCTTCGATATCTTCAAGAGAAGAGTTCATGCCGAAGGTCAGCAGATTATCATGAGTCATGAAAAAGCTAACAGGTATACTCTGGTTTATCAGTCTTGCTGCTGTAAAAGTGTCGTAAGGCGTGCTTATTATTATACAGCCCCGCTCCACAGCAAGTTTCTTTATCGTTTTTGTAGGGTTCGAACCCTGGCACATCACAAGACATTTAGCCCCCAGCTCTATAGCTGTGAAATGGGATTCGAACCTGTTGCCGACTATTACAAGATCCGATTCCTGTATCACTTCTTCCATCAGCTCCGGGCTGGATGCTGCTATAGTCACCTTGCCTTTATCGAAAAATTCATTTTCTCCTCCGCACAGTATCTGTCCGTTGAGAGTCTCTGCAATGCTGGCAAAGCTGGTCTTCGCATTGGCAAGCACATGGCTGTCGCTCTCGTCCATGTATGACTGGGCGATATCTGTTATGGAAATGATCCCTTCCAGTATCCCGTCGGAAAGCACCGGCAGCGATCTCGATCCCTGCTCGTCCATAAGATCCCATGCACGTTTTATGGAATCACTGCTCTCTACGCCGCCTACCAGATTAAGCTCCACATCGCAGATCTCCGGCTGCACTGTTTCTATATACTGAAGAGCCTCCACGCCGAAATGCTCCAGCACATATTTCGTTTCTTCATTGACACGCCCTGCTCTGTAGGCTATGTATTCTCTGCCCGGACATCCTGTCTGCTGTTTCAGCTGTGCATATGCGATCGCTGAGCATATCGAATCCGTATCCGGATTTTTATGTCCTGTAATATAAACTCTCTCTTTTGTTTTGTTCTCTTCCATTGCTCCGTCCCCGTTATATATTTCTTGGATTCTGATACCTGCCTGTGGCCGTCATACGGTCAGCACTGCATCTGCAGGTCATATGATGCCTGCCAGACACTCTGGAAAATACCATAGTTCCAGTCGTTAAAATCTATTTTAGACGCACATCACAACCTTGTCAACGCAATATGTATGCCATTTAGCATACGGATACCTTTCTGTCCGGAAAGCCAGTGGCGATCCACCTGGAAAAGTGGAGCGGTAAGTTCCTTGCCAGCTGAAACCGGAGAATATCCGCAACGCTCCTTTGGTGCCCCGACTCACTTCGGCCAGAGACCTGTCTCAACGAATTTGTTAGTTGTGGAAAGTCCCATGTGAGAGCCACAGGACATCAGGACATGCCTTTCTATCCCAGGCTATGCATGGTCAGACAGAACGGACAGCAAACAGGCTGCAGCCTGTTTGAGCGTAAGAGCTGGTGACTTACCGCCACTGCTGTCGCATTTTCCAGGCTGGCTGAAGCCGAAGAAGATCCACAGGTCTTCAGACGCAGCCGCAGGAGTGAGTGCAGTAAGCTGCAGCTCTGTCGATTTTTCTATGAGAAATCGACTATACCAGAGCAAAAGCGGCTTCATCACATATTTTCACATAAATCTTCTGTTAACATTCTTTCTGAACACTCAAAAAAGCACTTTACAAATCCCCCGCCATGTTTTATAATCATATCAATTTGATATGAATGATAGGTATATATAAAAACAGCCTTGACGACCGGCATGTCCAGTATGGGCTGATACAGGAGGATATTATGAAGAAAATCTCGGACAGCGAACTCAGACAGTGGATCGATGAAAGCGGACACAGCCACGGACACGACCACTGCCGCCATCACCACCACGATGGTGATTTCCATGACTATACGAAAGCCGTTAACGAATACAGAAAGACTTTCCCTGACAAACAGCAGGTCATAGAACAGACTCCCGATCCTGCAGTAAGAGAGATGCTGCTGCATATGCAGGAGCTTGGCATCGAAACTACATTCGACAGGTTCGACCAGCAGCAGCCTCAGTGTACCTTCGGTCTTGCAGGTATATGCTGCCGCAACTGCTACATGGGGCCCTGCCGTATCACTAAAAAATGTACGAAGGGCGTCTGCGGTGCTGACGCCGATGTGATCGTTGCCCGCAACATGCTGAGAGCAGTGGCTTCCGGAGCAGCTGCCCACGGTGCCAGAGGCAGGGAAAGTATGCTGGCTCTGAAAAAAGCAGCCGAAGGCAGCATCGACCTCCCCATCGAAGGCGAAGCAAAAGTAAGGGCTGTCTGTCAGGCATATGGCATCGACACCAAAGGGAAAACGCTTGATCATCTGACGTCAGAAGTTGCCGACATACTTCTCGAAGACCTTTCCAGAACGGTGCCTGCACCCCACAGGACACTGCAGGCCTTCGCCCCGGCGGAACGAAAAAAAGTCTGGGAGGATCTCGGCATCCTGCCAGTAAGCGTCTACCATGAAGTTTTCGAAAGTCTCCACAGGACCAGTACAGGCACCGACGGCGACTGGAAAAACATCATGAAACAGTTCCTCCGTACAGGCGTAGCCTTTGCATGGACCAGCTGCCTCGGCAGCTCCATTGCCATGGACTGTCTCTACGGCCTTCCCCAGCGCCGCCGCACAATGATGAACGTGGGCGCACTGAAAAAAGGCTGGGTGAATATCGCAGTCCACGGTCATTCACCGCTGCTCGTCAGCGAGATCGTCCGCACCGGCCAGTCTGAGGAATATCAGGCAAAGGCAAAGGCCGCCGGAGCCGAAGGCATCCAGTTCTACGGCATATGCTGCTCAGGGCTTTCAGCTATGTACCGCTACGGCGGAGTCATCCCTCTTTCCAATGCAGTTGGTGCCGAGATGATCCTGGGTACAGGCGCTCTCGACCTGTGGGTTGCTGATGTGCAGGACGTGTTCCCTTCCATCATGGAGGTGGCAAAATGTTTCAAAACTACAGTCGTGACCACCAGCGATTCCGCAAGGCTTCCTGAAGCCGAGCACTATGCTCTCGATCACGAACATTCGAACCTGGATGAGATCCACGATATCGCTGTGAAGATCGTGGAACGTGCCATCGAAAGCTACAGCGACCGCCGGGATGTGCCGGTATCCATACCTCAGTACGAAGTGGAAGCTGAAACAGGCTTCTCCGCTGAATTCGCAGCATCGTATTTCGGCATGGACAAAATAGCCGAAGCGCTGGCCGACGGCAGGATCAGAGGCATCGTCAATCTTGTAGGCTGCAGCAATCCAAGGGTCGTCTATGAAAAAGCTATCATCGAAGTCGCAGAGACACTACTGAAACACGGCATCCTCATAATGACCAACGGCTGTGCGTCCTTCCCACTGATGAAGCTGGGCTACTGCTCCACAAAGGCGCTGGGACAGACCGCCGAAGGACTGCGTGATTTCCTGGGAGACGTTCCTCCCGTATGGCACATGGGGGAATGTCTCGACAACGCCAGAGCATCGGCGCTGTTCAGTCAGGTCTCTGCAAAATCAGGTCACGCCATCAAGGACATGCCTTTCGCGTTCATCAGCCCTGAGTGGTCCAACGAAAAAGGCATCTGCGCAGCGCTGGCTTTCCGCCTGCTGGGCCAGCAGGTGGCTCTGCCGTTCGCGCTGCAGCGCGCCGACGCTCTGAGAAAACAA
>CAKQNZ010000107.1 GCA_934255435.1 uncultured Clostridia bacterium
GGATAGGCATGTCCAGCGGAGCGATCCTGATTATCGTGTCCTTCAGTTCGCTGGTGGAACGGTCGGATGTGATGAAACCTGAACCTGCAAAGACCTCTTCACGCAGACTTTCTATCTCGGCATCTCGGCTATCTATCGTATTCAGCAGCTGATTCACCGCTTTCACGTCTTTTGATGTGCTGATGACCAGTGAAATATTGCCATCATTATCGAACACAGGGACGCCGGTAGCCAGTATCTTGCGGCCGTCCTTGAGTTTCTGCACTACGCTTACGGGTTCTTTTTTTTCAAGAACATGCAGTGTGCTGCTGTCTGAAAACAAACCTTCACTGACAAGATCACGGACGTTACGACCGAGAAGGTCCCCGGCTTCTATACAGTTGACCTCCACTGAAGCCGGATTCACGAAAATTATATTGCCGTCACCGTCACATACGAAGATCTCTTCACCCAGCTGTTCTATAATCGTCTTGTATATGTTAGGGAATCTGATTGACAGATCATTCATTAAAATAGCCTCCGTTATCTTTTCGAATCATAGTCTGTTCCTATTATAAAGGGTTTAATGAAAAAAAGCATTAAAAATAATGCGAAAAAGCATTTTTTATTGAATAAAAATATGCAGTGGAGCAGGTTTCATTCGTATCACTGCAAAATGCCAGTTTGACGATACAATTTACAGTATATTTTGATTTTGTAAGCATAAAAATTTTTTATATGACTAACACAATTTAAAGACTGTTCAAATCTATGAATAAGTGGTAAAATATATCAGTAAATGTGCTTTATTCAATAAAGTTTTATGTAATATTATTATGGAGGATACATTTTTATGGACTGGAAAAAACTTTACGAAGAGAAAAAATGCTCAGCTGACGAAGCAGTCAGGAGAATCAAATCAGGTGACCATGTAGTATTCGGACACTGTGTTTCCGAACCGCCTGTACTCGTTGAAGCTATGGTTAGAAACAAGGAACTGTATCACGATGTTACTATAAACCATATGGTAAGCCTGGGCAAAGGCGAATATACACTTCCTGAAAACAAAGAACACTTCAGATTTGAAGGATGGTTCGTTGGTGCAGGAACAAGAAAATCAGTAGCAGAAGGTCATGGAGATTTCGTACCTGTATTCTTCCATGAGATCCCTGAAATGATCAGAAGAGGCATCTTCAAGGTAGACGTTGTCATGGTAATGGTATCTAAGCCTGACGAAGATGGTAACTGCTCACTGGGTGTTGCATCCGACTACACTATGCAGGCTATCGAAGCCGCAGACGTTGTACTGGCAGAAGTTAATGATCAGGTTCCATATGTATATGGAGAAGACCTTGTTAATATCAAGGATATAGATGCTATCGTTGAGTCATCACATCCACTGGCAGAATCAGCTTCAGGCAAGATCGGCCCTGCAGAAGAAGCTATCGGTAAATATTGTGCAGAGCTCATCGAAGACGGTGCTACACTGCAGCTCGGTATCGGAGCTATTCCTGACGCTGTGCTGGCGCAGCTCAAGGGTAAGAAGAACCTGGGCATTCATTCAGAGATGATCGCTGACGGAGTTGTAGATCTGGTAGAAGCCGGAGTCATCAATGGAAGCGAAAAGACTCTTGATAAGGGCAAGATCATGGTAACATTCCTGATGGGTACAAAGAAACTGTACGACTTCGTAGACAAGAACCCTGATGTAGTCCTCAAGCCTGTTGACTATGTGAACCATCCTGAAGTAGTTGCTCAGTGTGCTAAGATGGTAAGCATAAACTCATGTATGCAGGTAGACTTCATGGGTCAGGTCGTATCAGACAGTATCGGAATCAAGCAGTTCTCAGGTGTAGGCGGTCAGGTAGACTTCGTAAGAGGCGCTGCAATGTCACACGACAAGAAGGGTATCGCTATCATCGCAATGCCTTCAGTAGCAAACAAGAAGGATGGAACTAAGATCTCCAAGATCGTTCCTTACATAGACGAGGGTGCAGCAGTAACTACATCAAGAAACGATGTTGACTTTATCGTTACCGAATATGGTATTGCACCGCTCAAGGGCAGAAATCTTAAAGACAGAGCAAGGATGCTCATCGAGATAGCTCACCCTGACTTCAGAGAAGAACTCAAGGCAGCATTCGAAAAAAGATTTAATGTAGCATATTGATTTTATTGATCGAAGGTGCTAATATATACAAGAGCATAGCTGAAACAGAAATTTGCCTAATCCACATTAGGCAAATTTTTGTTGATATGAGAAAAATATAGTTCGAGATCAAAAGGTAATTTATCATATTGAAACAAGAGGGTTCAGAAAATGGAGGAGAAAATGCCAGCAGATAAAACAAAATCTATCAATGAGTCAGATAAAATGGGCCAGATGCCTGTAGGAAGACTTATCCTTAGTATGTCGTGGCCGGCTATACTTTCGATGTTCATCCAGGCATTCTATAACGTAGTGGACAGCTTTTTCGTGTCACTTCTGAGTGAACAGGCCCTTGCTGCCGTCACATATATTTTCCCTGTACAGATGCTTCTGATTTCTGTGAGTGTGGGAACAGGAGTCGGTATAAACTCGCTCATATCGAGAAGACTTGGTGCAGGGCGTGTTGAAGAAGCTGATTTTGCTGCCAGTCATGGATACAGGCTTGCATTTTTCAGCTGGGCTTTTTTCGCCCTGATCGGTATATTCCTTTCAGGACCATTCATGAGGCTCATGTCTGATACCCCATATATCGTGGACAACGGTATAGACTACATGAGGATAATAACGATACTGTCGCTTTTCTCGATAATACAGATAACTACAGAGAAAATACTTCAGGCAACAGGCAATATGAAGATGCCGATGCTGTGCAGCATCATCGGTGCAGCAGTCAATATCGCCTTCGATCCTATCCTTATTTTTGGTATCGGGCCTTTCCCTGAAATGGGAGTTATAGGCGCAGCAGTGGCTACCGTGTTCGGCCAGTTCGTTTCCATGTGTCTGGGACAGATAATACTGTTCAGAGGCAGTCACATTGTTAAAGTCAGACTGCGTGGATGGAAGATGCAGAGCCGTATAATAAAAGACATATATGCCGTAGGAGCACCTGCGATACTGATGCAGTCCATCGCATCCATCATGCAGTTCGGTATGAACCTGATACTTGGAGGTCTCAATGAAACTGCAGTAGCTGTTCTGGGAGTCTATGGAAGGCTGCAGTCATTCATATTCATGCCGGTATTCGGTCTCAATCAGGGGGTGCTGCCTATCATGGGGTACAATTATGGTGCAAGAAACAGACATCGTCTCATGAGTACATACAAGAAGGGATTCCTTATAGCATTCTGTATCATGGCATTCGGTTTCATACTGTTCCAGCTTTTCCCGGAGCAGTTCCTGAGTGCATTCAATTCTCAGGGTAGCCAGGCTATGTATGATATAGGTATACCAGCACTCAGGACCATAAGTATATGTTTCTTTCCGGCATCATTCGGTATCATGACTTCATCTATATTCCAGGCTATGGGACATGGGTTCTACAGTCTGT
Source organism: uncultured Clostridia bacterium (assembly GCA_934255435.1). Lineage (GTDB taxonomy): Bacteria > Bacillota > Clostridia > Peptostreptococcales > Anaerovoracaceae > Lentihominibacter. The sequence goes on from CAKQNZ010000107.1 coordinate 3,516, forward strand.
GGGGAGCTCTTATCAGGCAGCTCATAGGTGTGCTGCCTATGGCGTGGATATTCTCGCGGATAGCAGGACTTGATCTTGTGTGGTATTCGTTCCCTTTGGCAGAGATACTGGGTACGCTATATTTCATCATCGTGCTGAGACATATCTACAGAGTAGAGATAAGAAGACTTGATATAATCGAAGATAATACATACTGATATATCGTGCTACAGAGGATATACGATATCTATGTCCTCTCCATATTCGAGCCTGATCTCAGAATCAAGTGCCACGAGATCATAAATAAGTGGCTCCTGCATGAGCGTTTGCCATGCATCGTAAGTCGCTTCGATAAAGTCCCTGTTAAGGGGTATATTTTCAGAAATAAGAGGGCAGCTGTAAGGAAGCTGTCCTTTCTGGTATATCAGATAAAAATCTCCGTATTCGTCGATATGAGGGGTCAGTGGGAAAGTTCGGCACTGTATCGGTCTCTGCTTCCTGGGGCAGCTGCCTTCTGCTTTACATTCGAGAAAGAATACTTTACCGTGCCAGCTGTCGGGAAATTCGTATTCTTCTGCACTGAGACAGCCCCAGTTCAGCCATTCCTCGTTTCTGGAGAAGAGTTTTTCTTCACCTGGCAGCAGATATATACCCATATCTTCATCTGTACAGTTGCAGCAGGATGCGCCGCAAAGAAGTCCACAGTCGCTGTCGATGGGTGAAACTTTATCCAATGTCTGGTATATCGTATAAAATTGTTTTTTTGTGATTGAACTTTTCATAATCTTATTATACAATATACCCTATATTAGATAAAGAACAAATTATTACATATATATATATACATTGCGGATTTTGTACTGTGTGCAGAAAATAATAAAAATTCGCATAAATTTTCGTAAACAGAGAGGTAATTTTTATATGAGATTAGGAATAGATGTCGGATCAACTACTGTCAAACTTGTCCTGCTTGATGATGACAGCAAGATAGTATACAGTAAATATGAAAGACATATGTCCAATGTGTTTGAAACAGTTGTACAGCAGCTCAGGCTCATGTATGAGGAAATAGGTGATGTAAGACTGAGGACTGTCATTACAGGCTCTGGAGGTCTGTCACTGTCTAATCTTCTGGAGATTCCTTTCGAACAGGAAGTGGTGACCTGCAGTGCCGCAGTAGAGGCACTGATCCCCGAAACTGATGTTGCGATAGAGCTGGGGGGAGAAGACGCCAAGATAACTTTTTACGGACAGACCATAGAGCAGAGGATGAATGGCACATGTGCAGGCGGTACCGGTGCATTCATCGATCAGATGGCAGTGCTGCTGAATACAGACGCAGCAGGGCTGAATGAAGCTGCAAAGAAACATACGATGATATATCCTATAGCCGCCAGGTGCGGTGTATTTGCCAAGACCGATATACAGCCCCTGATAAACGAAGGTGCACCTGTAGAGGATCTGGCAGCGTCTATTTTCCAGGCTGTAGTCAACCAGACCATAAGCGGGCTGGCCTGCGGACATACGATAAAGGGCAAGGTGGCCTTTTTAGGTGGACCGCTCTCATTCCTTTCAGAACTGAGAGAAAGATTCATCGAGACACTTGAGCTGGGTGAAGATGATGTCATCTTTCCGGAGGATTCCAAATTTTTCGTTGCTATCGGTGCGGCAATGAACTCATCTAAATACGATGAAATGAGTTTCAGCGAAATACTGTCAAGGATAGAGAATGCTGATCCGGAATCCATGTCGGATACGAAACATATAGAGCCACTGTTCAGAGACGAAGCTGAATATGCAGAATTCAGAGAACGTCACGGCAGAGATACGATAAATAGAAAAGATATAAAAAAAGCAAAAGGCAAGGTTTTCCTTGGTATAGACGCCGGTTCGACAACGACGAAAGCGGCACTGATAGACGAAGACAAAAACCTGCTTTACTCATATTACACAGGCAATGAAGGCAAGCCTCTCGATGCTGTTATGAATATGCTCAGAGAGCTCTATTCACTGCTGCCTCAGAAGGCGTACATCGCCAATGTCACTGCCACCGGCTACGGCGAGGGCCTTGTGAAAGCAGCATTCAAGGCCGATCTCGGTGAGATAGAGACGATGGCGCATTACAAGGCGGCAGAGGAATTCCTGCCAGGCGTGGATTTTATCCTGGATATAGGCGGACAGGATATGAAATGTATGCGGATCAGAGACGGAGCAATCTATAACATCATGCTGAACGAAGCATGTTCATCGGGCTGCGGATCTTTCATAGAAACGTACGCCAAGTCTGTGAATATGGACGTCAGGTCATTTGCGTCGGAAGCTATATTTGCAAAGTCTCCTGTGGATCTCGGTACGAGATGTACTGTATTCATGAATTCTAAGGTGAAACAGGCACAGAAAGAAGGTGCCACTATAGGGGATATATCTGCGGGGCTTTCATATTCTATAATAAAGAATGCACTTTACAAAGTAATAAAGCTCAGAAATCCTGATGAAGCCGGAGACAAGATCGTAGTGCAGGGAGGCACGTTCCTCAATGACGCAGTGCTCCGTGCCATCGAAAATATCCTGGGAAAGGAGATCGTACGTCCTGACATAGCAGGGCTCATGGGAGCATATGGAGCAGCTCTCATTGCAAGAGAAAACTACGTTGAGGATACTGTATCGTCCATCATAAAACCGGATCAGATAGCTGCGTTCCAGGTAAAGACCAGCCATATCAGATGCAGAGGATGCGAGAACAGCTGTCTGATGACTGTGAATCAGTTCAACGACGGTACGAAATTCTTTACAGGCAACAGATGCGAGAAAGGCGAAGGCAAGCATACAGCGGAAGAAAGCAAGTTGCCTGACCTTTATGAATACAAACTCAAAAGGATGTTCGATTATGAACCGCTGACAGAGGAGCAATCAAGACGTGGAGTCATCGGTATCCCTCGTGTGCTGAATATGTACGAGAACTACCCGTTCTGGTTCACGCTGTTCACAAATCTTGGATTCAGTGTCATGCTGTCGCCGGTTTCCAGCAAGGAGATGTATGAGAAAGGTATGGAGACCATATCCTCCGATACAGCCTGCTATCCGGCAAAGCTTGTGCATGGTCATATAAAATGGCTGGTGGAGCACGGTGCAAAGTGGATATTCTACCCGAGTATCAATTATGAACGTATCGAAGACGAGACTGCACCTAACCATTATAACTGTCCGATAGTAGCTACATATCCTGAAGTCATCACAGGCAATATGGATGATATATTCGCAGACAACAATGTTAAATTTTCACACCCGTTCCTACCGTATGACAACGATGAACGTCTCTGCAGAGAACTTTACAAGCTGTTGGAGCGTACAGGAGTCGGCAGACAGGAACTTGAGGAGGCCATAGAAGCGGCACGGGCGGAAGACAAGCACGTAAAGGATGATATCAGGAAAAAAGGCGAATATTCGCTGAAATATGCCAGAGAGCATGGCAGGAAAGCAGTGATACTGGCTGGAAGACCTTATCATCTCGATCCTGAAGTCAATCACGGTATAAACAAGATAATAAGCTCTTTTGATATGGTCGTGCTTACAGAGGATTCAGTGGCGCATCTCGGCAAACTTCCAAGACCTATCAGGGCGCTGGATCAGTGGATGTACCATTCGAGACTTTACAAGGCAGCTACTTTCGCAGGAACTACTGATGATGTGGAGATCGTGCAGCTGAACTCATTCGGATGCGGACTTGACGCAGTAACCACAGATCAGGTAGAAGAGATCACCAAGAAAAACAACAAGCTCTATAC
>CAKQNZ010000108.1 GCA_934255435.1 uncultured Clostridia bacterium
CGACCGCAAACAGTACAGCGATCACAACGAACCTTTTAGCTATCTTTCTGTAATCCGCATCGACTATCTTTTCATGTAAACTTTTCATTTGTTACACCTCCCTTTTCTTTATACCTATATAATAATAAAGGGAGATAAACTGCTCATTTAAGATGCTTAAACAAAGCTTAAACATGTGATGCCGTCAGCTGCAGGCTCCGGTCCTGATTTTTCTGTGCGCTATTTGTCTTTTCTGCCTTCCGCTGCAAAGCGGTATCCTGCGCCCCACACGGTCTTTATATGCACAGGAGCCGACGGGTCCTTTTCCAGCTTTTCTCCGAACACTATCCATGAAAAGAACACTGTTATTAGTATGCTGAGTTTGTCTACCGGCACCACCACGCTGGCAGGTCCGTCCTGCAGCGCTTTGTAGTAGCAGAGCCAGGAACCGCCGGTTGCGAGACCTGAAAGGCATATGAAGATCAGTTCTTTGCGGCTGATGGTCCTGACCTGTTTCTGTCTGCCGCTGACGAATACCATGACCCAGGACATCAGCAGCACCACGCAGGTCCTGATGGCTGTGCCCAGGTCAGATTCGATGCCGGTTATGCCGATCTTGCCGAGGATGGCCGTCAGCGCTGCGAACACTGCCGAACCGCAGGCGAATAAAAGCCACATATGTACGCCTCCTTATAATGACATATATTTATATGATAACACATACCGGCATGGAAAGGTTAAACCGAAGATAAACTGAGGCGGGAAATAAAGAATCTGAATGCGACGCCCCTTTGAGGCAGGAAGATGTGGGATGAGTTCCTGGGCGGAGGTGTGTGTTTTTATTTAAACAAACAGCTAATATATTAGCTATAAATGCATATTTCCGTTGATTTTGGATAATATATTATCTATAATATATTTATGATAATCTGGCACAAAAATCACGAGGTGTACACATGAAAAACTACGTATGGGAAACTCCCGAAGAGATAGATATGTCGCTAGCCGGGCGCATGCGCAATATCCGCAGGCGGCGCGGGATATCACAGCAGGAACTGAGCCGGCAGTCCGGGGTGAGCTACGGCTCCATAAAAAGATTCGAGTCCACCGGGATGATAAGCCTGCTATCACTCACAAAGATAGCAGTGGCGCTGGGCTGCGAAGGAGGCATCAAAGACATGTTTGCCGACGTGCCCTACCTTTCCATAGAGGAGGTAATCAATGAAGGTCGATAAAAAAGATTTCAGGCTCCACAGTCTTCATGTAAAATACCATGACAGAGCTGTGGGTACACTGGCAAAAACAGTACACGGTATGGTCGCATTCGAGTACGACGACAGCTGGCTCTCTGGCGGATTTGCGATAAGTCCCTTTTCACTGCCCCTGAAAAAGAAAGTTTTCCTTCCGAAAAAACACTATTTCAACGGGCTTTTCGGTATATTCGCAGACAGTCTTCCCGATGCATGGGGACAGCTGCTGCTTTCCCGTATGCTGCAGCGCAGCGGTATTTCCGAAGATCATGTCAGTGCCGTGGACAGACTTGCTGTAGTCGGCTCATCCGGAATGGGCGCTCTGTGCTATCATCCTGATATCGGTATGCCCGCTTCAGAGCATACCAGCGATCTCGACCGGCTTTCTGAGGAATGTTCCAGGATACTGAATTCTGAACAAGCTAAAGATCTTGACATTCTTTTCAGTCTCGGCGGCACCAGCGGCGGTGCCCGTCCGAAAATCATGACTGAAATCGATGGCGAAAAGTGGATAATAAAATTCCCGGCAAACTCTGATATCCGGGATATCGGTAAAATGGAGTATGACTATTCTCTCTGTGCCAGAAAATGTTCCATAGATATACCTGCGACACGGCTATTTCCGTCCGAAAAATGCAGCGGTTATTTCGGTGTAAAACGATTCGATTCCGACGCTGACGGAAATCGTGTCCACATGGCTACAGCTGCTGCGCTCCTTGAAGCTGACTTCAGACAGCCGTGCCTCGACTATCATCAGCTCATGAAACTGACTGCGATACTTACCGGAAACGACCCCCATGATATGGAAAACATGTTCCGCAGAGCCTGCTTCAATGTGTTTGCTCATAACAGAGACGATCACGCCAAAAACTTCTCGTTTCTCTATGACGACTCATTGGACTCATGGAAACTGAGTCCCGCCTATGACCTCACCTACAGCACCACATACTACGGCGAGCACACGACATCCGTGGACGGCAACGGCAAAGACCCCGGAGCATCTGAACTCCTCAAGGTAGGCACAGCTGCCGGACTGTCCCATGCAAAATGCCGGAAGATAATAAATGAAATCGAAGAAATCGTCAGGAGCCAGCTTGGAGGATATATCAGCTGATATTCCTTACGTTGAAAGCCTATGAATAAAACCCCTGACTGTGGCTGAAACTTAGCAGCCACCGACATACAGCAGCAATCGGAGCGGCATATGCACAAAATGCCGCTCCTTATTTTTTCTCAAAAAACCCCTCTGCTGCAGGATCATATCTGATGTCCTGCGGGGAGGGGTGCTTATTTGATCCATAGATTCATTGATATCAAACTACTTCGTCTTCACAGTCTTTACCTTCGACCAGCCCGAATAATACTTTGCACTGCCGGATTTCTTATATGTCCTTACTCTGACATAATATTTCTTCTTTGCTTTGAGCTTTGTTATCTTCTTCGATGTCGTCTTGCTGCTGCTCACTGTCACAGTCTTCTTGCCGGAAGTGAACTTGCTGTTTGTTGCGTACATTATCTGATAGCCGCTGGTCTGGGCAGTCTGTTTCTTCCATTTGGCGGTGAAGCCTTTCTTCGTAGCTGTCAGTTTCGACAGGCTTGTGGATCTGGGATCTATCGTGAAGTACAGTGTCTTTGTTCCTTCGAAGTCTCCGGTGCCTTTGACAACGACCTTGTATTTGCCGACAGACTTACAATTCCCAGTATACGATACGGTATAATATGTACAGAGCCGGTCTCCTGCGGAAACAGGCTCGACAAAGCAACGATCATAAACATTACATACTTATTATGGAGGTTTTCAAATGAGATTCAAAAAAATGTTCAGAACCATCGAGACCCACACTCTGGGTCATCCTACCCGTAATGTAGTAAGCGGATTCCGCCACATTCCGGGCAAGACTATGGGCGAAAAGTTCACTTACATGAGAGACAACGAGGACTGGTTCCGTAAGATACTGGCATTCGAGCCAAGAGGCAGCGAGATCATGTCATGCACACTTGTGACTGAACCATGCACGCCAGGCACTGATGTAGGTATCCTCTACTTCGAAGCAAGCTGCTGGCTGCCTATGTGCGGTCACGATACTATCGGCGTTACTGTAGCCCTCATCGAAGCCGGTCTTGTAGATGTACAGGAACCTGTCACTACGATCAAGCTGGATACTCCTGCCGGAGTTGTCACTGTAGACGCTAAAGACAAAGACGGCGTAGTAGAAGAAGTTTCATTCCTCAACGCCCCTGCGCTGGTGCTCAACAGGAACGTGGAAGTCGACACGAAGGATTTCGGCAAACTCACACTGGATATTTCATGGGGCGGCAATGTATATGCGATACTGCCTGCAGAAAAAGTCGGCCTTACTATCGAGCCGCACAACACAAGCAAGCTCATCGCAGCTGCTCAGTCCCTGGCAGAAGATATCAACAGCCAGGTGAAAGTCAGCCATCCGAGACTCGACTTCGTAGACAGAGTGACTCACGTTGAATTCGCAGGTCCTCCAAAGGGCGACGACGCGGATATCCAGAACTGCGTAGTGGCACTGCCTAAAGTAGTCGACCGTTCACCGTGCGGTACAGGAACATCTGCCAAAGCGGCTCTGCTCTTCGAAGAAGGCAAGATGAAAGTAGGCGAAAGTTTCAATCACGAAAGCATCATCGGTTCACTGTTCAGATGCGACATAGTTGAAGAAACTACCGTATGCGGCAGGAAAGCCATAATCCCAAGAATAACAGGCAACGCATGTGTCATGGGATTCGCCACATGGGTGCTGGACCCTAAAGACCCGTTCCCAGAAGGATTCCTTCTCGACTGATATAAAAGGAGTTGAATGTCATCCCGCACACACGACATTGAAGACAGCCCGGCTGTATGATAAAATCAGAATATAAAGCAGAACCGAGATATCAGAGAGGGAACAAAATGCCTGATTTCACGACATTATCAAAGACAATAAAAGAAGGAGCTACCGTAACGCCCCGCCGGAAGCTTACCGGCAGGACAGCTGCAGCCGGAGAACTGTTCGGATTCCTGACCTCACGCATCGGACTCCGCTCGGGAACAGTCATGCTCTGCACAGAAAAAGGGCTGATATGCGGCAGTTTTTCACCGGGGCACGAAGAAGACCTGACCGGATTCACAGCATCCGAAGAAATGTTCAAAGACATGCAGCTGGATATACTGGAAGGAAGCAGCGAAAGCGAAGGCTACCGGCTGATCTCGGATATTCCTGAAAAGGACCGGGTCCTTGTAAGTCGCCTTGCATCCAGCCTCAAAGGACTTCTCGACATCTTCGACGCCAATCACAGCAGAGAACATAAGCTGCTCAGAAGCCTGGACTACGCCGACAACGCTATCTGCATATATGACAAGGACGCCTGTTTCCTTTACGGCAACAAGACGTACCTGAACAATATGCACATGGGCGACGGCAGAGAATTCACCGGTATGAACATACTGGACATCACTAAACGTACAGGTATAAGGATACAGGCAACAAAAAACGGTTCCGACAACCTGAAGATGTTCGATGTACTGAAAAACGGGCGTAAAGTCAGAGACTGGGAAGTACAGATAGAATCCCAGACCTCTCCAAGCAAAGCACAGTTCATTTCCAACAATATGTATCCTGTCAGAGACAGGAGCGGCAAAGTCGACGGACTTGTGGAAATCGCATCATCCCATCAGGTCAATCTCAGCAAGACAAAGACCATCATGGGTCTTACTGCAGAGCACACCTTCGATTCCATCGTAGGCTCAAGCGCTGCCATAAAAGACGTGATCCAGCAGGCCAAGGAATACGCATCCAGTTCGTACAACCTGCTGATCGTCGGAGAAAGCGGCTGCGGCAAGGAACTTTTCGCCCAGGCGATACACAACTACAGCCGCCGGCGTGACGAAGCATTCGTTGCACTTAACTGCGCCAGCTTCCCCGAAAACCTCATCGAAAGCGAGCTTTTCGGATATGTGGGAGGCGCTTTCACCGGAGCATCCAAAAACGGGCAGATGGGTAAATTCGAACTGGCCGACGGCGGAACACTTTTCCTGGACGAGATAGGCGAACTGCCTTTCCATTTCCAGTCAAAACTGCTGAGAGTACTGGAGACAGGCAAGATCACCAGGATAGGCAGCTCATCACAGACGCCTGTGAACGTCAGAGTAGTGGCAGCTACAAACAGAGATCTTGAAAAAATGATCGACGAAGGTCTTTTCAGAAAGGACCTTTACTACCGCCTGCAGGTGCTGAATATAGAAATCCCGCCGCTGCGGGACAGAAAAGAAGATCTGAGACTGCTGACAGAGTCGTTTTTCAGACAGGCTGCGGAGGCCACCGACGAGGAGCAGAAGTCGCTGGACGCCGAAGCCATACAGTGCCTTGAAGCCTATGACTGGCCTGGCAATGTCAGAGAACTCAGGAATGTCATCCAGCGTGTCACGCTGCTTTCAAAGACCGATATCGTCACAAAAGACGTCCTGGAGGCAGCGATATACTCCAAAGGGTATTCGCTGAGCCACAGAGACCATAATGCTGCAGATATCGCACCCCAGACAGACGGGACTGCTGGCATCGGAGATCCACGGACTTTCATCGGCTCAGGCAGCAGGGAAACAGCTGCAGGTACTTTACATGAAAGATGTATGTCCGGCAGCACACAACAGCAGAGCGACGAAAAGCAGACCGTATCTTCGCCGTCTGTGCAGCTGTCGCCTGATGCATCGCCGGATGAAATAATCGAGAGCCACATGAAGGAAATCGACGCTGCCTATGCACGGATGCTCAACGACGTCCTTGCTATAACAAAGGGCAACAAGACACAGGCAGCCGAACTACTGGGCATATCCAGAAGAACGATCTACCGCATGATAGACAAATACTGCTGACACGTCAGCACACAAGAAAAGAGACCTCGCCGGAAGTTTCACAGAAACGCTTCCAGGCCAAAGGGCTCTTTTTCTTACAGTGTGCAGATCCCGCAGATATCACAGTATAGAAATACGGCCGCAAAAGGAAGGAGTCACTTTCACCGCCGTATTTCTGTATTATATCATCATTATTGTCAGATTTTCGTTTTGTATCTTTCTATATCATCAAGGAGATGACTGTATTCTATGTCTCTCGCTCTTTCCGGTTCGTGGTTCTTTATGGCTTCGAAAAGCTCACGATGCTTGACCAGAGCTTCTTCTTTGACATCGTCGAGGTTGTCGCTGACACGGTAGAGTGTGCCTACGATCTGCTCATTGAAGGCTTCGTTGTATGCTGTCAGCGCGCTTATGATAAGATTGTTGTCCGCAAGACTCATGATATATGCGTGGAACTCGCTGTTACGTTCCAGGAACACTTCGTTGGAGTCGTCTATGCTTGCCTCACAAGCCAGCATCCTTTTCTCCAGTTCGGCTATACCTTCGTCATCGATCTTCTTTGCAGCCAGGGCCACCGCTTCAGGCTCCAGTGCACATACGAACTCCCAGAGTTCACGTATATCCGCAAGCTTCAGGCTCGCGCTGAAATTCCCCTGTCTGGCGATATCCTCACGGCTTTTGACATATGTACCGTGCTTTGTCCTGTGGATGAAGCCCTGGGTGTCCAGGATCTTGTACGCCTCCCTGAGAGTACCTCGGCTCACCTTCAGCCTCTTGCAGAAATCATTCTCGTTAGGGAAAGCGTAACCGTCACTGAACTCTCCCGATGCGATCATGTCTCTTATCTTGTCGGCCAGAAAATCTGATTGCGTCTTTATCTCATTGACCACCAGCTTATCCAGCAGCTTTTCATTATCCATATTAAACCATCAACTCCTCACTGCATCATTCAGTCATTGAATGTACTATAATCTATACACACGTTACAGTATAATATATTTACTGTATGGTTGTCAAACAAAAGAACATCTCCTGACCTGAACCCCCGTCACCGGTATGCAAAGTCACCACTTTGCATACCGTGTCTGCGGCTGCTGCACCGCCGCACCGTGCTTATGCTATGCCCAGCGCACCTGTGAGGTATCCCACAGTCTTGTCTATATCGT
>CAKQNZ010000109.1 GCA_934255435.1 uncultured Clostridia bacterium
GTAGGAGAAGGCTTATCTGCGGCACATAAGAGCTTCCGCTTATTGCTGCTTCCTTCCGGACCTGACAAGGTTCACGGTGTCCTATTGCGCAGGACCCAAACCATGCAAGCGGAACCATCAAAAGGCAATTTCATGCTATATAATTATAGACTTTTTAACGTCTCAAGTCAAGGATTTATTTGCATTATACTTATCCTACGACTTTATAGATCTCATCGGCATATGGCGGATCTATTTCTGCAAGGACTCCGTTATCTGACATTTTGACGCCGGCTGCCTTGTCTTTCACAACGCCTATGATGCTGCAAGAGACTCCTGCTGCATCCATAGCAGACAGCATTTCTTCTTTTTTGTCTTCAGGCACTATGATCACCATGGAGCCGCTGGATATGAGCCTCAGCGGATTTATGTCAAATTTTTCGCAGATCTTCAGAGTCTCAGGCTCCGCTGGTATCTTGTCTTTCCAGATCTCGGCTCCGTTTCCGGATATCTGGCACATCTCCCATACAGCTCCCAGGATACCGCCTTCTGTTATGTCGTGCATACCATGGGTGCCTACGCTGCCGGCTGCAACGCCTTCCCTGACGACACTGACACGGTCAAGGAAAGACTTCGCAGTTTCTATCTCGGCTTCAGTCATTACATCCTTCAGCTCCTGGCCGTGATCACATGCTATGATGCCGCTTCCTTCAAGACCTACGGCTTTCGTCATCATGATATGATCTCCAGGCACCATGTCGTCTCCGCTCTGGGAGCTGCCGCTCACTGCCTTTCCTATTGCAGTGGATACTATGACCGGCTGTTTCACTGCAGGCGTTATCTCCGTGTGTCCTCCGATGATCTCCACGTTCAGTTCTGCTGCTGTTTCGGCTGCCTGTCCCATAATATACGCCACATCTTCCTCAGTAGTCCCTTCCGGCAGCATGACTGCAAGCATTATGCCCAGCGGCTGTACACCGTTGGAAGCTATGTCGTTGCAGGTGATATGTATCGACAGTCTGCCTATATCGCCTACTGCCGATGTTATCGGATCTGTGGACATGATACATTCGCTTTCGCCAAAGTCGATGACAGCACAGTCCTCACCTATTCCAGGTCTTACTCTCACATCGTCGTTCCTGTAGGTTATCTTTTCGAATACAAGTTTCTTCAGCAGATCGCTGTCTAATTTTCCTGCTTTAAGCATTGATTTCACCTCTTTAACATTTCTATGAATTCTTCTTCTGTGATTATCGGAACACCAAGCTCCTTGGCTTTTTTGTTTTTGCCGGAGGATGATGTTATATCATTGTTTATAAGGTAGTCTGTTTTGCTGCTGACAGAACCTGCAGCTTTACCGCCAGCCTGCTCTATAGCTGCCTTGACACCGTCCCGGTTTTCGAAATGCACTACTTTGCCTGTGATAACGAATGTTTTGCCTGCAAGAGGCTGCTGCGATCCATCCGGCACCTCAAACGACTCGTCAAGATCAAGTACCTCCAGCAGATCGTCCACGATATGTGCGTTATGTGCGTCTTTGAAAAATCCGGTATACGCTTCTGCCATGACATCGCCTATGCCGTCTATCTCCACAAGCTCTTCTTCACTCAGATTGCTTATCCTGTCCCAGCTGTTGTTACAGGCTGCCGCTATCATTTTCGCATTTGCCACACCTATATTCGGGATACCTATGGCAAACAGCAGACGTGCCGGAGTAGTATGTCTTGCCTTTTCCGCAGCTGCGACCATGTTACTGAAGGACTTTTCACCGAACCCTTCCATCCCGGTTATCCTGTCTTTCCAGCGTTCAAGTCTGAAAATATCTGCCGGCTCCTTTATCATGGCTTCGTCGACGAATTTTTCAAGAGTAGCCTCCGACAGTCCTTCTATATCCAGAGCATTGCGACTGACAAAATGAGTGAACATCTTTATCCGCTTTGCAGGGCAGCCCGGATCAGGGCAGTGAAGCGTCTCCACTCCGCTGTCGTCATGTATCACTGTGTCTGTCCCGCAGACAGGACATTTTTCAGGCGGAGATACAGTGCCGCTTTTCGTAAGGTTTTCCGAGATCTGCGGTATTATCATATTCGCCTTGTACACCTTTATCTCATCTCCGATACCAAGCTCCAGCTCCCTGACAATGCTGAGATTATGGACCGAAGCTCTGCTCACTGTTGTCCCCTCAAGCTCGACCGGGTCGAATACCGCTATCGGGTTTATCAGCCCTGTCCTCGAAGCGTTCCAGATGATCTCCCGAAGATGCGTCTCTCTGACTTCGTCTTTCCACTTGAAAGCGATGGAATCTCTTGGAAATTTCGCTGTACTTCCCAGTGATCTGCCGTACTCTATATCGTCGAAGATCAGCACCAGTCCGTCTGACGGCAGATTGAAATCATTTATCTTCTGTTCAAAGTCCGATACTGCATCTTCTATACTGCTGCTGTCGACGCTGACATTGTCTGCTATATCGAAGCCCTGGGATCTGAGCCATTCCATCTGCTGATGTCTGTAGCTGAAATCATGGTCGCTCTGTGCCAGTGAGAAGGCGTAGAATCTGACATGGCGTCCTGCTGTTATCTCGCTGTTCAGCTGTCTCACGCTGCCGCTGCATAGATTACGGGGATTCTTGTATCTGGCATCGGCATCACCGATAGTCCTGTTGATCTCCTCGAAATCATCATAGCTTATGACCGCTTCACCACGAATAACCACCCGGCCCTTCTCTGGTATCTCTATCGGGAGATTATCGAAAACTTTAGCATTGCTGGTTATCACTTCACCTTTGATTCCGTCACCTCTTGTGACAGCTTTCACGAGGCTTCCGTCCTCATATGTCAGCACCACTGTAAGTCCGTCCAGCTTCCATGAAAGAAGACCTGTCTTATCTCCGAGCCAGCTTTTCAGAGCCTCCACGTCCTTGGTCTTGTCCAGGGAAAGCATAGGCGACGGATGTCGTTCCTCAGGCAGTTCGCTTATGACTTCGTATCCCACGGATACCGTCGGACTTCCTGCCATCACTATGCCAAGCTCTTTTTCAAGACTCTCAAGTTCATCGTAAAGATCGTCATATTCTCTGTTTGTCATTATCTCACGGCTTTCCTGATAATAAGCTCTTGCCGCTCTGCGCAGTTTCCCGGTGAGTTCTTCCAGCCGCTGATTTTTTTCATTCATGTCTTCCATATGACACTCTCTTTCATATAAAATCTATATTTTCTTTATCGGAGCTATACCGGCAGCAAGTTTCTTGATACCCGAATCGAATTCCACTGTCACGACACTTCCTGTACTTTCAAGCACCGTCCCCTGTCCGAATTTCGGATGGGATACTGTATCTCCGCTGCTGAAGGTTTCCGATGAAGCCGCTGCATTCTTCTTTGTCTGCTGCCTGGCATATCTGAGCTGATCGAAAGGTTTGAAAGGTGTTTTCTCAGCTGCTCCGAACCTGAAGCTTCCTTCACTGACAGCGTTTGCCTTTTTCTCGTATACAGCGTCTCCCTCGATGAGATGCTTGTCCAGCTCCCGCAGGAACTGGGATTCTCTCGTATAGTCTGTCCTGCCGTACATCGTGCGCATGGAAGCGCTGGTCATCCACAGCCGCTCTCTTGCTCTCGTTATACCTACATAGCACAGACGGCGTTCCTCCTCCAGACCTTCCTCTCTGTCAAAGGCTCTCCAGCCAGGGAAAAGTCCGTCTTCCAGCCCCGGCATGAAAACATAAGGGAATTCCAGCCCCTTGGCACTGTGCATCGTCATCATGACAACGGCATCCTCTTCGCTGTCATGGTTGTCCACATCTGCCAGCAGCGCTATCCTTTCCATGAACTCGGAAAGTGTAATATCGGGATCCTCGTTCTCATAATCCTTTATCACGGATTTGAATTCCATAAGGTTCTCTATGCGGCTTTCCGCTTCAAGAGTCTCCTGTACTTCCAGTGCTTTCAGATATCCGGAGTTCACCAGCAGCCCGTCGTACAGATCCGACACCTTCATCGTATCCTTTTCTTCACTGTACGATGATATCATTGCTGCAAAAGCTTCTATATTAGCTGAGACCTTTGCAGAAAACGATCTCACGACTTCACTGTCTGAAAGCACATCGAACATACTCTCGTTCCTCACCGACGCCAGTGTCTGCAGCTTTTCTATGGTCTTGCCGCCTATGCCTCGTTTCGGCTCGTTTATGATACGCATCAGTGCCAGATCGTCGGCATTGTTCTGTACAAGTCTCATATAGCACATGATGTCTTTGATCTCCTTGCGGTCGTAATATCTGAGACCGCCCAGCACTCGGTACGGTATATCACGTCTTGACAGTGCTTCTTCAAAGGTCCTGGACTGGGAATTGGTCCTGTAGAGTATGGCGAAATCACTGTAGTCGGCGCCGTTTCCTCGCATGCGGTTTATCTCGCTGGCTATGAACTGTGCCTCGTCACGTTCATCATCAGCTCTGTAGTATACGATCTTGTCTCCGTCCTCCTGATCCGTCCAGAGTTTCTTCGGTTTCCTGCCCCTGTTGTTGGCTATCACTGAATGTGCCGCTTCAAGGATATTGCCTTTCGACCTGTAGTTCTGTTCGAGCTTGACTACTTTCGCACCCGGAAAATCACGTTCGAATTCCAGTATGTTCCTTATGTCTGCTCCTCGCCACTGATATATGCACTGGTCGTCGTCTCCCACAACACATATATTATCATGTGCCTGAGCCAAGAGTTTTATGAATTTATACTGTATCTGGTTCGTATCCTGATACTCGTCCACCATTATGTACCTGAATCTGTTCTGATATCTCAGCAGCACAGACTCATCCTTTTCAAAAAGCCTCACCGTGTTGAGTAGAAGATCATCGAAGTCCATGGCATTGTTTTTTTTCAGGAGCCTGCTGTATTCTCTGTACACCTGATATACCATGCGTTCCTTCATGCCGTCGCCGTAAACAGCCGGATACGACTCCGGTGATATCTCTTTTTCTTTGGCTCTGCTTATCTCTCCGAGAAAGAATGCCGGCTTGTATTTCTTGCTGTCTATGCTCAGTTCTTTTGAAATATTCTTGACGAGAGTTTTCTGATCTGTGGGATCATATACTGCAAAATCCCTGCTGTAGCCCAGTATCTCTGCATTGCTTCTGAGGATCCTCAGACACGCCGAGTGGAATGTCATTATCCACATATTCAGACCTGCTCCTGCAAGAGCCTCGACCCTGTCCCGCATTTCTTTCGCAGCTTTGTTGGTGAAAGTCACGGCAAGTATGTTGTACGGAGATATGTTTTTCTCTTCTATCATGTATGCTATCCTGTGCGTCATGGTGCTTGTCTTGCCGCTGCCCGCACCTGCAAGGATAAGCAGCGGGCCTTCAGTATATATCGCTGCCTCCTGCTGCTGCTTGTTGAGTTTTTTCAGATAGTCCATTCTTCCCCCTGCATCATAAAATCACAAAATTCATCAGTACATCATAGTACAGGAAATCCACACACGGCGATATTATCTTGCTGGTGATGCCGAACACGATCAGTGCCACCAGGATGATATTGCCGTATCTGTAAAGATTCCAGTAGAAGTCTGTATGCTTGATGTTGAAGATCTCAGATATTATCGAAAAACCGTCAAGAGGCGGACATGGTATCAGATTGAATATCATAAGAACAAGATTTATCACTATGACATAGTTTATCATCTGCCAGATTATCGTGCCCAGGCTGTTTGCTGTCACGAACTGTGTTCCTGCAGTCAGCACCAGTATCTTCGCCACAAATGCGAACACAACTGCTATTATCAGGTTCATCGCTACTCCTGCCAGAGATACTAAAAGCTCATCACGTCTTCTGTGACGGAAGTTCCGTGGATCTATCATGACAGGTTTGCCCCATCCGAATCCGCAGAAGATAAGTGCTGCAAGACCAAGGAGATCTATATGTGCAGCCGGGTTTATCGTCACTCTGCCCTGGAGTTTCGGAGTGGGGTCTCCGAGTTTATATGCCACCGCCGCATGGGCAAACTCATGGAATGAAAGTCCTATGATTATCGCCGGCAAATACATGAGTGTCTGCATCAGCCAGTCCATTGGATTGCTGAAAGCCCCTGTCCTGAACGAGTTATACGCCAGGAATATTATCAGTATTATAAATGTAAAATCGATATTTCGTCTCAAATCTTTTTCCTCCTTAAAGCAGATCTGAAAGCAGCCTTGCGACCACTTCCTTTGTTTTTATCATCATACCTCGCTGTTCATAAAGCTCCAGAGTCAGTTCATGGCAAAGCTCCATGTCATTTCTGAATATCCTCTCCATATTCCCTGCCTCGGTCTTATCGAAGATAAAAGCGTTACATTCGAAATTCAATGCGAAACTCCGTCTGTCAAAATTCGTCGAGCCTATGCTGCCGGTCTCTCCATCCACAACTATGGTCTTTGCATGAAGGAAACCGTTGTCGTATATATAAACATGACCGCCGGACTTTATGAGCTCTCCGCAGTATGCATATGTCGCCCAGTATACGAAAGGATGGTCCGGTATCGAGGGTATCATCACCTTTACATCCACGCCGCACTGCGCCGCCATCTTCAGCGACTCCAGTATGCTCTGGTCAGGCACGAAATACGGGGTCTGCAGGCATATGCGTTTTGATGCCGAAGTTATCATCTTCATATACGCACGCTTCACTTCCTCACGGAGCGAATCAGGACCGCTGGAAACTATCTGCATACCGGTATGTCCCCGGCTTATCACAGGGCTGTAGTATGCAGCAGTGACTGACATAGCCTCTTTTGAGGCCGTCCTCCAGTCGAGAATGAATCTGGCGTTTATGTCCTGCACAGCTTCGCCTGTGACCCTGATATGCGTATCACGCCAGTATCCGAATTTTTTCTTTCTGCCCAGATACTCACGGGCTATATTGAATCCTCCGATATACCCTGTGACACCGTCTATCACTGCAAGCTTCCGGTGGTTCCTGTAATTGAATCTTATGTTCACACACCTGAAGTTTCTGGGAAAGAAATATGCACGCATACCTCCTGCTGCCAGAAAACTGCTCAACACCTTGTCGTTTATATCTCTACTGCCCATGGAATCCATCAGGAGCCTCACCTCCACACCTTCACGGGCTTTTACAGTCAGTTCCTCTATCAGCTTCATGCCGACTTCATCATTTTTTATGATGAAAAACATTATGTTTATGGTTTTTGTCGCTTTCTTTATATCGTTTATAAGCGAATCAAACATCTGCTCTCCGTCTGTCAGTATATCTATATGGTTATCCTG
>CAKQNZ010000110.1 GCA_934255435.1 uncultured Clostridia bacterium
TGATATATCCCGTAAGGTCAGGGATCGGATGTGTCTTGTCGTCTTCAGGCATCGTAAGTATCGGTATCATGGTTATTGAACCTTCACTGTCCTCTTTCCTTCCTGCTCTCTCGTACAGAGTAGCCAGGTCGGTATAGAGGTATCCCGGATAACCTCTTCTTCCCGGTACTTCCTTTCTTGCAGATGATACTTCACGAAGCGCTTCTGCGTAGTTCGTTATGTCTGTAAGTATTACAAGCACATGCATGTCTTTTTCGAACGCCAGATACTCAGCTGCTGTCAGTGCCATACGAGGCGTTGCGATACGCTCTATGGCAGGGTCGTTGGCCAGGTTTATGAACATAACTGTTCTGTCTATGGCGCCTGTATCCCTGAAGTCCGAAATGAAGTAGTCGGATTCTTCAAAGGTTATACCTATAGCGCAGAATACTACTGCGAAGTTGGATTCTCCCTTCAGCACTTTAGCCTGTCTTGCGATCTGTGCAGCAAGTTTGGCATGAGGAAGACCTGAACCTGAGAATATAGGCAGCTTCTGACCTCTTACAAGAGTGTTCAGACCATCTATTGCTGATACTCCGGTCTGTATGAATTCGTCAGGATATACTCTGGCGGATGGATTCATAGGCAGTCCGTTGATATCTATCTTTCTTTCGGGTATGAGTTCAGGACCTCCGTCTATCGGCTCGCCCATTCCGGAGAATACTCTTCCCAGCATGTCTTCTGATACCGACAGCTCCAGTCCCTTTCCGAAAAAGCTTACTTTACTGTCTTCAAGATTTATTCCTGCAGAACTTTCGAAAAGCTGTACCAGCACATCGCTGCCGTTTACTTCCAGGACTTTGCATCTTCTGCGTTCCCCGTTCTGCAGCTGGATTTCTCCAAGTTCATCATAGGCAACATTTTCAACATCCCTTACAAGCATAAGAGGGCCTGCTACCTCTGATATCGTTTTATATTCTTTAAGCATTACGCAGATACCTCCTCTTTGATGAGACTGTCAAGAGTCTTCGTAAGCTCCTCAGATGCAGCTGTCATATAGTCAGCCATCTCATCTTCAGATACATACTTGGCTCTTGCTATCTTTTCACGAACTTCCATTTTCAGTATGCTCTTTACATCAACGCCCTTTTCCAGTGCAGTTACCGACTCGTTGTAGAAAGTCAGTATCAGCTTCAGTATCCTGTATTGTTTGTCAAGGGAGGTATATGCGTCTGTATCATCGAATGCATTCTGCTGCAGATAGTCTTCTCTAATGGATCTTGATGCTTCCAGTATCAGTCTGTCAGATGGAGACAGTGAGTCATAGCCTACCAGTTTCACGATCTCTTCCAGCTCAGATTCGATCTGGAGCAGTTTATTTGTCTCTGTAACACATTTTGTCCAGTCATCAGCGATATTCTTGTCGAGCCATCTGCCTGTGGTATCACTGTAAAGTGAATATGATGTCAGCCAGTTTATCGACGGGAAGTGTCTCTTGTATGCCAGACCTGAATCCAGTCCCCAGAATACTTTTACTATACGGAGTGTCGACTGTACTACAGGGTCGGAGTTGTCTCCGCCTGCAGGTGAAACGGCACCTATAGCTGTCAGCGTACCTGTCCTGTCATCGCTCCCGAGGCATTTTACTTCGCCTGCTCTCTCATAGAACTGTGCCAATCTCGATGTCAGATATGCAGGGTATCCTTCTTCACCCGGCATTTCCTCCAGTCTTCCGGACATTTCACGAAGAGCTTCCGCCCATCTCGATGTGGAGTCGGCCATTATAGCTACAGAATATCCCATATCTCTGAAGTATTCTGCTATAGTTATACCTGTGTATATAGATGCTTCACGTGCTGCTACAGGCATGTCGGAAGTATTGGCTATGAGCACTGTACGGTTCATCAGCGACTCTCCAGACCTCGGGTCCTTCAGTTCAGGGAACTCCATCAATACCTCTGTCATTTCGTTGCCTCGTTCTCCACATCCTACATATACTACCAGATCCACATCAGACCATTTTGCCAGCTGATGCTGCACGACTGTCTTACCTGAACCGAAAGGTCCCGGTACAGCTGCCGCACCGCCACGGACGATAGGAAACAGTGTATCTATGACACGCTGTCCTGTTATCATCGGAACTTCCGGTGACAGTTTCGTCTTGAACGGGCGCTGTTTTCTTACCGGCCATTTCTGCATCATTTTTATGTCATGCATTTTGCCGTTTTTATCTTTTATCTTTGCCACAGGCTCGACTATCGTATAAGTGCCGCCGTTTATTTCTGTCACTGTTCCTTCGATTCCCGGAGGTACCATTATCTTGTGTACGATGAGCTTGGTCTCATCCACCAGTCCTATGATGTCTCCTTCCTGCACTTTGTCTCCTGACTTTACAGAAGGTTTGAAGCTCCATTTCTTCTCATGGTCGAGGGATGTTACTTCTATACCCCTGGCTATATTGCTGCCGGTCTTGTCCTTTATTACCTCCAGCGGTCTCTGTATACCATCGAAGATCATTTCCATGATCCCCGGGCCGAGTTCAGCCGACAGAGGTTCACCTGTGGAAACTACCTTGTCGCCTGTTTTGAGACCTGCGGTTTCCTCGTATACCTGTATCGATGCCTTGTCACCGCGCATCTCGATTATCTCACCGATCAAACCCAGTTCGCCTACATGCACAACGTCAAACATATTGGCGCTTTTCATATTTTCAGCTACTACAAGCGGACCGGAAATTTTTATTATCTGTCCATAGTCCATAATTTTCTCCTACTATCAGTTGTTAAAGATATCCGCACCTACGGCTCTTTCTACATTTTTGTGTATGTTGTCCATGCCTATACCCAGACTGCCGTTTCTTCCGGGGACGGGTATTATCGCTGGAAGCATATCATCCTTGTACTTCTCCGCCACATCGAGGTTCACTGCAAAGATGTCCTCGGTCACGAAGATTATACCGTACTGTTTCTTCACCAGCTGTGCTACAAGATCACCGATATATGCTTCACGTTCTGTCTCGTAAACATCGAATCCCACAGCTTTGAAACCCATGACGCTTCCTCTGTCGCCTACAACAGCTATTTTAGTCTGCATAAATACACCTCAGTCTTTCTGTTATGATGTCCTTAGGTATATCGAACAGTTTCGATACCAGCACAAGACGGCATGCCCTTACTTCCTGCTCCTTGAGATACAGGAATGCTATCACCGGTTCTATGCCGAAAGGTATTATCCTGGCTTTTTCAAAAAGATCCCTGAAGCATCCGTCTGCCTGCTGCTCGAATACACCTATGGAGCTTCCCTGCTTGATCTGCGCCACCGCCTCTGGTATACGTTCGCTCTGAGCAGTCTTCTCCGTCAGCGCTTTTATGCCGTCGAAACCGAATGCATAGGCTTCCTCAAGTTCACGTACAGAGAAACTTCCGCCCTCTGCAAATGCCTTTGATGCATTATGTGTATCTTTTTTCATTTTCAGAAGTCTGAGAGCCGATTTGATGTTCATCAGATCGATCTTTGCTTTCACATACTCGCTGAGAGCCTCGCTGTCTATCGCTTCTGCCTTTTCATTCATCAGAGATATGACAGCCTTGTCTATCATCAGATCCACTGTCTGTGGATTGCCGGTTTTCGCAAGTGCATCTTTTGCCTCAAGTCCTGCCTGACCGAGAGTCTCAGGCAGCTGGCCGAACTCACCTGCGTCCATTTCCGCCCTCATCGCACTGATATCCACAGTGCCGCCGGATTTGTAAAGTCCTGAATAATCACCATCTGCAGCCTTGTCTTTTATCATGACTTTGAGATTGTGACCATCAACAGGATATCTGAAGATATGAGTGATGCCCATATCACCGGTTATCTCTTCGATAAGGCTGTATGTTTCGCTTAGGCTTTCTTCGAATGCTTTTTCATAATCTTCTATGCCGTGATCTCTGAAAAGATTCTTGCCGGACAGGAGTCTGAACGCTTCAGATGAATTTTCTGCGTCTGCAGCCTTCAGCAGATCGTCCTTAGTTATAAGCTGGTTTTCCAGATATGTCACTCTGGCAGATGCGTGCAGGAAATCTGTATCTTTATAATGCATGATAAGCTACCTCCCTGTATCTGCCGAAAAAAGCATTGCAGCGACCTCCGACACCATTTCCTTCTTTGCATTCTCTACCATAACATCGAATGTACAATTCGTCTCTGTAGTTTTCTCTTTTATGATAAGCCCTCCGGAAAAATCACCGTTTTCTTTATCTATGGTTATCTTTACACCATCCGGTTTTATCTTCCTGCCAAGTTTATCCTTATCATTGCTGTTCAGCTGCACGATGACTTCATCACTGCTGCTGTATCTGCTGATAAGTTTTTCATACAGAGCTTTCTTTTCTGTATCAGGCATCGAAGCAAGTCTTTCGGCTGCTTTTTCGAATACTTTTTCTATTGCCTCTCTTCTTGCCGAAAGCAGGAGGTTCCTGCTTTCTATTCCAGCCTGAGAAAGATTCCTCTGACGTATACCGTCGGCTTCGGCATTTGCCTTCAACAGTATATTTTCTCTGGCTTTCAAAGCTTCCTTCTCATATAATTTCTGCAATTCTTCAGCTTCCTGCCTGCTGCTTTCCATTATTTTATCGGTTTCAGCCAGGCTCTGAGCCGAGATCGCATCCAGTATCTTTGAAATGCTCTCCATTGCTTTTCCTCCATTTATGCTCAGTGTTTATTACATCTTTATATTGAATATGAGGAGCATTGAGATAAGGAAAGCAAGGATAGCGTATGTTTCTACGAGGGCTGCTGATACCATGGCTTTTGAAACCTGATCAGGCTTTTTAGCGATTATCTTTATACCTGCAGCTGATACTCTTCCCTGAGCTATACCTGATATGAGACCTACGATACCTACAGGAAGTGATGCTACCAGTATAGCTGCTCCTGTACCTACAGAAAGTTTAACGTCTCCGCTCATCATTCCTGAGTTGAGCATGATGATGAATCCGATAAGGAATCCGTATATACCCTGTGTACCAGGAAGCGCCTGGAGTACGAGGCACTGACCGAACTTTTCAGGATCTTCACTGAGGACTCCCGATGAAGCTTCACCTACTATACCTACACCCTTTGCAGAACCCATGCCTGCCAGTACAACTGCTATAGCTACTCCTATATATGCGTAGAAATTACCATTTGTAAATAATGTTGAAAAAGTTTCCATTTTATTTTTCCTCCGTTACTTTTACATATTTAGTCTTTATTGCCAGCGGTTCGAATTTTGTTCCGCCGCCTTCATAATATTTTCCAAAGAATTCAACGTACTGCAGTCTTGCTGAATGTACATATGCACCGAGTGCATTGATGCCAAGGTTCAGCATATGTCCTGCTGCGAATATCACGATGAACAGTATAGCGCCGATTATATTCCCGCCTGCCATGCTGCCCATGATATTGACAACGCTTCCTACTACACCTGTCGCCAGACCCAGTGCCAGTATTCTCGAATATGACAGTACGTCTGAAAAGTATCCTGTTACATCGTACAGGCTCATTATACCTGATGTTATTTTTCCTATTATCGTCGGTTTTTCTCTGCCCTGTGTCAGTACCAGTCCCGCTGCACCTGCTATCGACATTATCTTGCCGACGAGGTCAAGCGGTGCCGGTGTCAGCAGCAGCGGCAGTCCTATCAGGAAAATGTACCAGAATCCGACATCGAATATGGCGCTCCAGACATGACCTCGTTTGATAAGTATATATCCTTTGATACCCATACCTACAAACAGATGCACGACTCCCAGAGCGCATGCCAGTATGAGCACCGTCATAGGTTCATGCAATGGATCTATCAGCATCGGCATCGTTATCTCCTTGCCGAAGAATGTCTTCGCAACAGTAGGTATCGCATCGCCGAATACACTGCCGTACATGAGTCCCCAGAAGATAGTGGATATACCGCATATACCTATCATCTTCATCAGACGTTTCGCACCATCTCCAAGGTCCAGCAGCTTCGCTCCTCCAAGACCTCCTATTAGCAGCAGCAGTCCGTATCCTGCATCCGACAGCATCATTCCGAAGAAGATAAAGAAAAACAGTCCGATTGCCCAGTTGGTATCGATGCTGTGTGAATCAGGAAGCGAATACATTTCTGTTATTGCTCCGAAGGGTTCCACGAGTTTGCTGTTTTTCATAAGAACAGGGAATGGCTCGTCATCAGCTGGCTTTTCATATTCACAGCAGCAGTCGAACTTTCCGATGCGTTTATCCAACATCGCTTTTTTGTTTGCCGGTATCCACCCTGAAATGATATCGACAGTATCTGTCCTCATGAAATCTTCATGCCCTGAAAGGCACTGTATCCTTACTTTCACGGCATCACATGCCATTTCCAGTTTTTCAAGCTCAGATGCCATTGCTTCAAGCTCCTGAGTCTTGTTTTCGATACCAGCTGTGAGTTCAGTTATCCTGCCCTCGCATGCAGCTATGTTATCGCTGAATGTACCGCTGATGTCTTCGATCTTGAATTCTCTGGCGCCATACATACCTGCAATGTCTCTGACACTGCGTTCTTCAGATACAGGATAAACAACTGCTATATACTGCTCATCCTGCTCTGCGCTGACAAGTTCAGCATAAAGCGCTGTGTCCTTTTCATCTGCAGCTGCTTTCAGGTCGCCTATGACAGGTGGTCCCTGAAGTATATAGCATGAAATACCGCATGTGCCGGTCTTCATATCTTCTGCAGCTATATCCAGTGATTTCCATGGCAGATATGATGTCTTCCGGAATTCTTCTTTTTTGAGTTCCTTGTTCAGTTCCTCACGTTCGCTTACGATGCTGCTGACACGTTCGCATATTTTCATCGTGTCCATGAGCATATCGTCATCCATGAGGCTGCTGTATGAAACTTCCGGTCTTTTAGCAAAGAGTCCTTTCTTGCTGCCATAGACCTTGAGCGTTTCTATGCTGCTCGTAAGATCGGCAAGAAGTGTTTCCTCCCTGGAAAGGTCAAGACCCTCGCCGGGTTGCAGTACCCTGGCAGTGTCTTCAGGCAGCATTGACTGAGTTCTCTCTGTCTGTACCACGCCTGCCTTCAGCAGTTCCTCCATTATGTCCGAGGTCTGGTTCCTCAAGCAATATATATGGAGTTTTTCCATTTTTTCGATCATATATCGCTCACGACCCTTTCCACAACTTTTACGACGGCAGCGTCAAAATCCGATCCTGCACCCTTCAGGATCTTTTCTGCCTCTTTTTGCGTAATGAGT
>CAKQNZ010000111.1 GCA_934255435.1 uncultured Clostridia bacterium
CATACGGCTTGATATCAAGATGTTTCACCAGGTTTTTGAGCGTAGTGGTCTTGCCTACTCCGGGAGCACCCATTTCGTTGACTACAAGCACGCCGTGCTCAGTCATGTGTTCGTTGATATGCTCTGCGATATGGTCGTTTTCATCAAGTATGCCTTCCATGACATTTATCTTTTTTATATCGTGCATTTTTTCCTCCGTATTCTGTTGATAATGATGTTATTTACCGGTCACTATTCGATTTCGATACTTTCTATGTAGAATTCCTTACCTATATCCGTAGGTTCGCCCTGTCCTCCGCATTCAGGACAGTCGAAAGTCAGCGGACGTTTTTTGAAAAGTGTGCCGCATTCCGGGCATTTCAGTTTAGGTTCGATGTGCTGGATCTCCACCTGTGCACTTTCGCACAGTGTGCCCTGGGAGATGATATCAAAGTACATCTGGACTGATTCACCTACATATCCGGAGTAGTCGCCTATGACGAGATCGACTTTGACGACTCTGGTGCCATTTGCCTGGCGGCAGTGTTTCTCGGCTATTTTGATTATCTGCTGTGTTATAGGGTATTCATGCATATACTTTCCTCGTTTCTATGATCGGGATATGACAGAAAGGATTTGTGCAGATCACAAACTTTCTTACCTATATTATAGTGCTTTTGGTGTAAATGTACAAATTATTTTTAAAAACAAAAAAAAACGATATTTTTTATGTCTAATAACATACAACTCATTGACAAATCAAAATGCGGGAAATATAATAAAGATTGTCTATATTTAAAGACATGTGTATTATTATCATTATTTTTGAGGAGTGTGAATCAATTGAGAGATCAATGGAACAACAAACTGGGGTTCCTGCTTGCAGCTATAGGTTCAGCAGTAGGACTCGGCAATTTATGGAGATTCCCGTATGTTGCAGCTACCAATGGAGGCGGTGCATTCCTGGTACCGTACTTTTTTGCGATAATAACAGCAGGTATACCTATCCTTATCCTTGAGTATACCATGGGTAAGACATACCGTGGCGGTGCGCCGGTGACATGGGCGAGGATAAACAGGAAATTCGAATGGCTGGGATGGTTCCAGGCTATCGTGGCTTTCGTCATAGGTACTTACTACTTCGCTATAATCGTATGGGTGCTGAGCTATGTAGGGTTCTCATTCACGCAGGCATGGGGTTCGGATCCGTCGTCGTTCTTCGTCGAATATCTGGGGCTTACAGACAGCGCACTGCATTTCGGAGGTATCAGGACGAACCTGATAATACCGTTCATCATAATATGGGCGATAATAGCATTCGTTATATACAAAGGCATCAGCAAGGGTATAGAGATGATCTGCAAGGTATGTCTTCCTGTACTTATGATACTGACAATAATCCTGGTCATCAGAGGTATTACTCTGCCGGGAGCTGTGAACGGTCTCGAATATATGTTCAAGCCTGACTGGTCCAAGCTTACCGATGCAAGCGTGTGGATCGCAGCCTATGGTCAGATATTCTACAGCCTTTCCATAGGATTTGCCATAATGCTGGCGTACTCAAGCTATCTGCCAAGAGAGACAGACGTTGTAAACAGTGCATTCATAACAGCAACTGCCAATCATGGTTTCGAAGTGTTTGCAGGTATCGGCGTGTTCAGTATCATGGGATTCATGGCTATGCAGCAGGGGGTTGCAGTTGAAGATATAGCTGCATCCGGTATAGGTCTTGCATTCATGACGTTCCCGACTGCTATCAGCGAGCTTCCGGCTCTGAATGCTCTGTTCGGTATATGCTTCTTTGGAGCATTGCTGACAGCAGGTATAACATCCATGGTATCCATACTTCAGGCCGTTATCTCATCTTTCCATGACAAGTTCGAGATAGAGCACAAGAGAGCGGTAACTCTCGTGCTGGTGCCGACGTTCATCATCAGCGTGCTTTTCATCACAGGTGCAGGCATGAATATCCTGGATATTGTCGATGCATTCATAAACAACATCGGTGTAGCTACAGGCGGCCTTGTGGAAGTAATCCTTATCACAAGGTTCTTCAACCCTGAGAAGCTCAGACAGGAAGCAAATGAATTTTCCAACTTCAGCATAGGCAAATGGTGGATATATTCGCTGAAGGTCATCACTACGATAGTTCTCGGTGTCATGCTTTTCTTCAACACCAAGGACTTTATAATAAACGGATACGGTGATTACTCCACTACAGATGTTAATGTATTCGGCTGGGGCTGCATACTCTTCGTGATCATCGCAGCGGATATCCTGAATACGATGAAAGGCAAACCTGGATATGCAGACCTTGACAAGATTTCACAGAAAGAGGTGGCAGAATGAGTACAAGTGCGATCATACTGATGGTTATAGGCTGCACAGGCCTCTGGGGAGGCTTCATAGTATCCTGTGCCATCAACTTCAGATGCTGGAAGAAACAGAAACAGCAGGCAGGTGAAAACCAGACAGAAAATAAATAAAAATCGAAATAAATAAATGATTCGACAAGATAATGAGGCGGTCATATTCCAGTCAGGAATAGCGACCGTCTTGTTTTAGTAAAATTTATGTTTTTTTGCAAAAAATGTTGCTGAAACAACGAAAATCTGGCTTTATACGTTGTCGGAACAACAACATATATGATTTAAAATGATATAATCTTAAACAAATAATAAATTTTTGAAGAAATTCATACAGGATATTATCATGGTGAAAAGAAAGAGAATATTTTTAAATATAGTGACAGTACTTATGTTTTTAAGTGCTGTCTTTTTTATGACAGGATGCCGTGAGAGTATGGTGATCCAGCAGATAATATACGACCAGGCTTCTGAGGACATAGATTTTCAGAACGAGCTGAAGACTGCTCAGAGCAACGATGACAGCCAGAATGAAGACGAAGACATGCCAGAGGAGAAAACGGACAAGTCGGACAAGAAAAGTGAAGAAAAACACGTTGCTTAGCAGCTTGGAAAGACGAAAAACAATGGATCGGCGTCAGATACAAAACACAACAAGGATGCCAGAAGCAACAGGAAAAACAACAGCAACGGAACAAAAACCGGTGACAAAGGCGATAAAAACAAGCCGTCGAAGGATGATGGCACAGCAGGGCCTACAGATGATCCGAACAAGCGTCAGATATATGATAACAATGGCAACCTGGTGGAACTGCCGGAAAAAGTCAACTCAGTCGTAGCAGCAGGTGATGCTGCATACATAGTGCAGATGCTGGGAGGAACAGGTATAGTCAAGGGGACTTCAGGAAGTGTCACCGGAAGTTCCTGGTCTTCGGCCGTGCTGGGCAGCGATGTCAAGACGCTGTGGGACGGCGATGGCAGCTCGGCTATGTCATCTTCAGCATTTTCGAAGCTTCTGAAGATGAAGCCGGATGCATGTGTGATCTCAGATGGAGGAAGCTTCAGTGCAAGTCAGCTGAAGCAGCTGAAGGACAAGGGTATTGCCTGCGTCAGCCTTCCGTCCATGAACTCAGCCGACAGCATACAGAGTGCTGTCGATATAGCAGCTGATATGATAGGAGACAGAAGCGGTGAGAAGGGTGGCAAAAACGCTCATGAGATGGCTTCAGAATACGAATCCTACTGCAACGGTCTTGTGAAAGACGTACAGGGAAAGACAGGACTGTTCACATGGAACGGGATAAATTTCAGGAACGGTAAAAAGAATGTCAGCAACTCGGCGTCAGACGGTCAGTATACCCTTTACCTGTCGGGGTGGAGCAGCGGATCGTACAAGGTGACTGACGACAATGGTTCGACACTTCTAAGCGACAGCGGCGTAGCAGTGGCGAAACAGGGATATTCTGACAGTCCCCTGAGCTACTACCTCAGTGTGGCAGGAGTGTGCAACAACGGCGCCAGATTCGTGGACGATTCGAAGTCTCAGTATGCCGTGACGCCGCTGAACAGGAATGCTTTCAACCACAGCACCAGCTCACAGTTTTCTTTCTACAGCGACAAGATCGAAAGTTTTGCAAGGGCATGGAACGGGGAAGGTGGTGGCATAGATTCAGCTCTTGGCGATGACAGCTTCAAGGCGCTGCTTGCGGAGGATTCGACAACAGCAAACAAGATAAAAAACTCCAAGGCATGGAAGAGCTACGGCAAGACTAATGTAGGCAATATCACAGACTACGGGTTCGAGGCAGGCGGCAAACTTGTTACATCCTATGTCAGAGGAAACTACGATATATATGTGAACCCAAGCGGAGTATGCAGCTGGACCAGCGGTTCGCTGGAGTCCGTGCTTGAATCAAAATGGGCCGCCTGGAAATACCATGGAGCTTATTCAGAGAGCCAGGTAAAGGACGAGATAAAGAAATTTTACAAGAAGTTCTATAATCATGATCTTAGTGACAGTGAAGTGAACAGTATCCTTGCAGGAAAATAGGAAGAAGAAAGGAAGGTCAGCCATGACAGTAACAGGAAAAAATGTGCTGAGACACATGCTTGCGGCATTGCTTATGTCAGCAGTATGTCTTATCATCGCAGCAGCGGGAGCGTCCTATTCATATGGTGCGCAGCGGACAGCAGATGATGAGAATACTCTGCGAGAGGCGGTAAATGCCGCAGAAAACGGAGACACGATAGTGATAGGCAGCAGCATACAGCTCAGCGACAAGCTTGAGATACCTGAAGGAAAGGATATAACTCTCAAAGGAAAAACCGGCAGAGAGAAGATAACTATAAACCTTTCTTCGTACACCTCGGCACAGAAAAGCGATACCATGGCAGTAGTGATGGTATACGGAAAAGCAGTGATGCAGGATATCACTATTGATGCACAGGATCATATGCGAGTAATGTACATAGGCAGCGGCGGCAGCGTGGACATGGAGAGCGGAGCGTCTGTCATAAACGGACTTGTGGGAAAGAACGATCCTCATGGAGGCGCAGGCATAAGGCTCAGTGGAAAGAGCAGTTCGGAAAAGGCAGTCCTCACCGTAGGCAGCGGTGCAGCTGTAAAGGATAACAAAGCAGGAGGCGCAGCCAGAGAAGGTATAAGCGGTATAGGCGTATGTGCATACAGATATGCAGATGTAATTGTAGATGGCGGCGAGATATCAGGAAACAAGGACACGACCCAGAAGAACTATATGTATTTCAGCAGCGGCGGAGGCATAGCTCTTGAGGGCGCGGGAACTTCATTCACGCTGAAATCAGGAACCATAAAAAACAACAGCGTCAAGGGCAGCGGCGGAGGAATATATATCGATTCTACAGACACTGCCTCATACATAAAGGGTGGAAGCATATCAGGCAACACAGCAGGAACCACAGGCGGAGGAGTCTATACGGGTTCTGCATCTGTTGAGATGAGCGGAGGTGAGATCTCCGGAAACACGGCGGAATCAGATACTGTGCGTGCAGGTTATGCCAAAGGCGGCGGCGTATATATAGTTGCAAGTGACAGTGACTCTGTGGAGGCACCTTTATTCAGGCTTTCTTCAGGCAAGATAAGCGGCAACAAAGCTGTTACCGATGCAAAGTCCAATGACAACGATCCGCAGAACGGACAGGGCGGCGGCCTTATGGTATACGGTACTTTCGTGATGACAGGCGGTACTGTTTCAGGAAACACTGCTTCGTCAGCAAACGGCCTCAAGGGAGAAGCAGCCAATGGCGGCGGCGTAGGTATCGGCGGCGGCAACTATCCCGGCACTGTGAAGCTTTACGGTGGAAGCATCACAGGGAACCAGGCTCAGAACAAGGGCGGCGCTATATATATGAACAACCAGAACCTGTCGCAGAACATGATGTCAAGTGCCACTGAAGATATCCCCCAGACTCCGGGCAGCGGGGTGCTGTCTCTGAGCGGCGGTGCGCAGGTATAGGTATGTATCAGGGATTCCTCTATCCGGAAGTGCTGAATCCGGTATATGCAACAGAATATACATATGATAAATTCTACCACCTGAACAAATCAGTTCTTGGCAATGTAACAGAAACACTGCTGTCAGGTGCATCCCTGCCTGAAGGATACACTGCTGATGCATCAGGATACAGCGCAAGCTACATAGAGTCAAGGATAAACACAGGTCTTGCTTACTACTACAGCAACAAAGCCAAGTATGAAGAAACGAAGCTTGCACTTACAGAAAGACTTTCATCAGGTGACTACAGCTATACAGATGCATCTACTTTCAAAGTAAGCACTATCAGCAACAAGACTTACAACGGCAAGGCACAGAAACCTTCAGTTACTGTAAAGGCCGGTTCGGAAAAACTTGTAAAAGACAAGGACTACACAGTTTCATACAAGAACAACGTAAAACCTGGCAAAGCTACAGTGACTATCACAGGAAAGCATACATACAAAGGCTCTAAGAAAGTGACTTTCAAGATCATTCCTAAGAAGCAGGCAATGTCAAAGGTGAAATCATCTAAGAAGGCTCAGCTGAAAGCTACATGGAAGAAAGACAGTACTGTTACAGGTTATCAGGTAGTGATCGCAAAGAACAAGAAGTTCACAAGCGGTAAGAAAACAGCTACGATAACAAAGAACAAGACTGTATCTAAGACTTTCACAAAACTGTCAAAGGGCAAGAAATACTACGTGAAAGTCAGAGCTTACAAGACTATAGACGGCAAGAAGTACTATGGCAGCTACAGTTCATACAAGACTGTAAAAGTCAGAAAGTAACTTTTGATCAAACAATTATATTATATGTACCGGGCGGCAGATGCAGCAGTGCCGTCCGGGATCATAAAAGAAGATGTTTTTTTGCGAAACAGATGGAGGAGAAAATGCTTGAAGGACATATCATAAGAACTGAAGCTTTGAAAAGGATATATGAAAACTGGAACCCTGAAGTGATGCGAAGTGAGATCGTAAAGGTCAGCGATGCTGCCGGAAGAGTTCTTGCAGAAGATCAGTTTTCAAAGTATGATTTTCCTGTTTACAGGGCATCTGCCATGGATGGTATCGCAGTGAATTTCGATATCCTGGAGGATGGTATGCCGGATACATCTGCCTGGCGAAAGGGCATCGAATATATCCGTGCAGATACAGGCGACGACTTTGACGACAGATACGATACAGTGATCCCGGTGGAGTGGGTGATGTAGGACGGATTTTGCGGACATTCAAAATAAAAAAGAATGTGGAGGTAACAGACAATGGCAAAATCATTATT
>CAKQNZ010000112.1 GCA_934255435.1 uncultured Clostridia bacterium
GTATTTCATATAGTTTTTGCTGGCATAAATTGCCAGCTTTTTTCATGCATTATTTGATGGAGATATTTCCTATCAAACAAAAATACCGCCTGTTATGTGCGTTTGCACATAACAGGCGGTCAATTACTTTATCAGCCCGTCCTTATACCATTCATCCGTCCTGGTATCTTCAGCGTCCTTGATCTCCAGCGCCATAAGCAAGTTTAAAAGGTGCGGCATCTCAAACGGCGAATATCCCAGAAGTCCGATGATCCTGTTCTTCCTCTGAAGCATTGTGTTTTTATGTATATACAGTTCCTTCGCGGTTTTTTGCACATTACCGCTGTTATAAATCAATCTCTTTAATGTATAGACAAGATTCGTGCCGTGCTCATTATCATAATCTTCAAGAGGTCTGAGCAACCAGTATCGTGCTTCCTTTGCCTCCTTGTTTCTGCTCATATCAAGTATCTGGCTGAAGAACCACACCTGATCATAAAAAATGATCTGCTCTGGCCCATAGCTTTCACGTCCCAGTATCGCTGCCTTATATGCCTCTGAATATGCATCCGGAATATTTACCGGACTGTCGATCATCCTGCTTATTCCTATCGAAACCGACAGGCTCAATGAACCGGTCCTGAAAATCTCCATGAGTTTATCACAGAAAACATCCATTGTGATCTTCAATTCGTTGCTGCTTACAAAAACAAGGATGATATCACTTCTTGACACACACCAGTTCTTTGAACCGAAAGATTTCATAAATCGTATGATTCGTGGCATAAGTGTGTTTTTTATATAAAGCTGGATATCTGACTGCCTCTTTTTATCTGACATTCTGTGCAGCGTATTGATATTGACTATAACAAGCCTGTCAACAGACTCTCTGCTGAAACCGATTTCTCCAGCTCTCTGTTGTGCTATTTCTTCCGAAGCGAAATTCCCCGTGATCAGATCAGTTATGAATTCTTCTTTCTCTCTTTCCTGA
Organism: uncultured Clostridia bacterium; assembly: GCA_934255435.1. Classification (GTDB taxonomy): domain Bacteria; phylum Bacillota; class Clostridia; order Peptostreptococcales; family Anaerovoracaceae; genus Lentihominibacter. Next base: position 971 of record CAKQNZ010000112.1, read on the forward strand.
TAATCTGCCACCCTGTCTCTTCTCCCCAGAAGCAGAGCACAGGGTATCGTCAGTTTTTTCAAAAGAGTTTCCTCAGGATCCTCTGTCCCCACATGATCTGTGATCAGCACACCAAACAGATTTCTCTGAGATCGTATCAGTGCAAAGAGCTTGTTCTTTCCTCTGGATTCGATCACTGCATAGCCTCTCCTGCTGCACAAATAAAGAATATGGTTGAAATTCTCATTAAGGTATTCCAGTTCCCATTGAGTTTCTTCCGAGTCCTCTTCTCCGAATACAAGCCTTCCATATATATCATAATAAGATATTCTCCTGGATAACTTTCGATTGAATTCTCTCAGAACATTTTCAGTCTTTTCTTCATTGATGATTATATCCAGGAAACCACTGTCATCATCACTGTTCATTGCCGGTTTTATCGAATTGCTTACAAACAATTCATTGATGATAGGTGTCATTATTTCTATATACGAAACATCTGCCCGTGCCTGGATCAAAGGAAATCCTACCTTATCACAGTAATCTATCACTTCATCATCGATGCTCTGCAGCAGCATCCCTACATTGCACAGAATAAGACCGCAGCCTCCATTTTCGTAAAGTGCCTTTATCACCACTTTCTGCTGCTGTATGTCATTTCTGATCGCATAAAACGAAGTGATATAAAGCTGATTCTTTTCCACCCATTTAGATATACTGCTGTCTGCGATCTCAAGAACACTGATATTTTCAACAGGTTTACCGATACCCCGGGCTCCGGCTATCACAGTAGAACCGAACAGTCCTCCGAATTTCAATGCATTTTCCAGTGTCAGTGCCATATTTACCTGCTCTTTCCGATTTCATCATTCAAAAAACAAAACAGAGGGGATGCTGTGCTCCCCTCCGATTATCATTTTACCACGAACGGGCGTTTTGCAACACCCTGATATTCTGTTTTTTATATATCATTCACCGGTCTTTTGTCTCTCAACACTGTCCGATTTGAGCCATCTGAATAATCCGATCAGCATCCCAAGTATGACGAACAGGAACGGTATGGAAAGGACTATGCATATAGTCTTGACAGCTGAGCACCAGTGATCTGATGGTCCTGCCCTTTGATATCTTGGCAATGAATATCCCCATCAGTGCGATACATATGATGGATATAGGTTTATCCACCGACGCCTTTTTCACACCGAGTCTCTGCTGTTTGTCCATATCCTACACCCGTGCTTTCATGACTCTTTCGATCCTGTCGAAAGCTTCTTTGAGGACGTTGATGCTGCATGTGCATGCGATACGGATATATCCTTCACCGCAGTTTCCGAAAGCATCACCGGGCAGCGTCAGCACATGGGCTTCACGCAGTATCATATCGGAAGCCTCGACACTGGTCAGGCCTGTTTCCCTGATGTTTATGAAAAGGTAGAAAGTCCCCTTCGGCGGGTCTATGACGCTGATCTTCGGGATATCAGCGATCCTTTCCGCCGAATAGAACACCCTCTTTTTGTATTCTTCTATCATGGCAGACTGCACTTCATCTCTGTTGCGAAGTGCATATATAGCAGCTCTCTGAGAAATCGAAGGTGCTGTGAAAACCACGTTTTCGTTGACCTGCTGTATTATCTTTATGATATAGTCCGGTGCTATGATATTGCCGACTCTCCAGCCGGTCATAGTAAAATTCTTTGAGAAAGAATTCAGTATTATCGTCCTCTCTTTCATACCCGGCAGCGATGCGAAAGGTACAAAAGGACTCTGATAGCTGAAAGATGTGTATATATCATCTGCGATGACGATGAGATCGTACTTCTCTGCGATCTCTGCGATCTTCTGCATAGTCTCCACTGTCAGACAGTTTCCTGTAGGATTGCTTGGCGAGTTTATCAGCAGAGCCTTGGTACGCTCTGTGATGAGGCTTTCCATGCGTTCGATGTTTATCTGGAAGTCCTCCTCCTCGTATGTAGGCAGTTCCACCGGTATACCTCTGGCAAGCTCCACCTGCTGAGGATACGGCGTGAAATACGGCGCCTGTACCAGTACTTCGTCTCCGTCGTCCAGTATTGATTCCAGCACCAGGTACATACCTTCGCATGCCGATGTACAGACGAATATCTCTTCATCTGCCACATCCATATCGTATTCTTCTTTGTAAAATCTGCTGATCTCCTGACGCAGCTCGGGATCACCCCTGAACTCCGTATATTTAGTATGTCCTGCTTTCGCATCTTCGAAAGCCTTTTCGATTATCAGCGGATGTGTTATCAGATCAGGATCTCCCAGGCTCAGGTCAATGACGTCGTCATATGATTTGGCAAGGACGTCTGACTGCCCCATTGCAGTGCTCTGATCTTTCCAGTATCTCTTTGCAATAAATCTGTGTTTCATGATCTCTCCATATAGTTTTCTATGCTCCGTGCTTCAGTAAAGGTCGGACTATCGTACCGCTCCGGAGTCCTTCATGGCTTTTATCTGTTCAGAAGAATATCCCATGGATGTCAGTATCTCTTCCGTATCTTCTCCTATGCAGCCTGTCGGCTTGTAGCTGCGCCTGCCGTATTCGCTGAATGCGATCGGCGGGTTCGGCATCATCACTGTAGTGTGGTCCTCGTCAGGATATTCAACAGGAACCATGTACTCGTTTTCGATAGCCTGCGGGTCTTTGCTCACTTCGCATGACTCCTTCATGATCTCGCAGGCACAGTTGTTGGCACTGAGATAGTCTCTCCATTCCTGTGCTGTCTTTGTCATGAAGATGCCGTTGCATATCGTGATGATGTTTTCGATCTTGCCGTTGTCCTGCATTATCTGGATGCTGGCATAATCGGGATCATCAGCGAATTCCGGTATCCCGAACAGGCCGTACCATTTTTCTCTGTCCATCTCGTACTCATTGCAGTATACGCCGATCCATCTACCATCCTTGCACTTGTATGTCTGATTGAACGGATCTGTAGGTCTGAGAGGATCAGGGTTGAGATGCTTCCTGTCAAACTGTGTCTGAACAACACCGATAGCGTTGCACCAGATACCACTGGCAAACAGCGATGTATCGACCTTCGTACCTTTGCCTGTCTCTTTCTTTGCATAAAGCGCCATCATGATACCGGCCAGGAAAGCTGAACTCGTCACCATGTCGCCGAATGCATACGTCGGCAGGAATGGGAACGATCCTTCAGTGGACCAGTCTGCCAGAGGACCCGAACGGAGCCAGAATGCGCTGATATCGAATCCCGGATCGTTGGCAGACGGACCTTTATCGCCATATCCTTTGAAGTGTCCGTACACAAGTCCCGGGTTCACAGCCTTGAGACTTTCATAATCAAGTCCGTTGCGGGTGAGGGACTTTTCCCTGACATTTGTGATGAACACATCTGCATCTGCGATCAGATCCATCAGGATCTTCTTTCCCTCTTCATTTTTGAAATTCAGTGAGATGAATTTCTTGTTACTGTTATGTATCGTGAACAGCGGGTTGCAGTCGTCCTCATACGGTGTGAACTCGTGAGTTCCCGCAACACGCATCACATCTCCGTCGAGAGTCTCCACCTTGATGACTTCTGCACCATAGGCGCAGAGTACACGGGCAGTTGTCGGAGCAGCTACTACTGTAGCCATTTCCACGACCTTGACTCCCTCTAAAGGTAATTTCTTGTTCTCTGTCATGCTTAACGCTCCATTCCGTATTATCAAAGCTGTCTGAGAGCAGCCTCTGCCCCCATATCGAAGCACTGATCGTTCTTAGGATTATCTTTGCCTTTCTTTGCAAAGTAATTCTTTACGCCGGCTCTTATGTGATCCACATCGAACATCTCCGATGCTGCCGCCATGGCTCCCAGCATCACGATATTAGTGCCCCTTCCGTTTTTACATTCGTTGGCGATTTCAGTTGCAGGTACTTTGATGACTTTGATATCATCGCGGTACTTGCGGTCCTCGCTTACGATACTGCTGTTTATCAGAAGCGTACCGCCCGGTTTGAGCCTGTCTTCGAATCTGTCTATCGCACATTCACTCATGGTGTAGAGAACGTCGGCTTCGAGGCAGTAGGGGCTCTGCAGGTCTCCTTCGCCTATCTTCAGTTCACAGTTTGCTGCTCCTCCACGCATTTCGAAGCCGTATGAAGGATACCATGAAACATTGAGACCATCTTCCATTGCTATATCCGCAAGGATGTTGCCGGCAACCAGAACACCCTGTCCGCCGATTCCTGAACAGATTATTTCTTTCATCATTCATTACCTCCCTTGTCCACGAACTCTCCTAACGGGAGATACTTGCTCTGTGTAGTCTTTATAAATTCGCAGGCATCGACTTCTGACATCTTCCAGTTTGTCGGACATGGGCTCAGTATATCTATGAGACAGAATCCCTCGCCGTTCATCTGCTTCGTCAGAGCCTTCTTTATAGCCTTCTTGGTCTTTTCTATGTTGGCCGGACTGTTGACAGCACAGCGTGCAAGATATGCCATATCTGTCTGGCCCAGTATCTTTGCGATATCCATCATGCTGCCGTTCTTGCGCTCATCACGTCCGAAAGGCGAAGTTGCAGTCTTCATTCCCGGCAGTGATGTCGGAGACATCTGTCCGCCTGTCATCCCGAACACGCTGTTGTTGATGACTATTGCCAGGATGTTCTCGTTTCTTATCGCACTGTACAGTGTCGATTCGATACCGATGCTGTACGCTGATCCGTCACCCGGACGTGCGATCACCAGTGCGTCAGGTCTCGCATGCTTGACGCCTGCTGCAGTGGCGATAGTCCTGCCGTGAGCACCCATGATAGTATTGTACTTCATCGCAAACTGGCCGAACTGTCCGCAGGCCACATCATCAACTGTTATTATCCTGTCACTTACACCCAGCTCTTCAACTGCTTCAGTTATAGCATGGCAGACGATACCGTGTCCGCAGCCCGGACACCATGATGCCTGCTGTTTCATATCTAAATCTTTTGGTAATTTGAAATCCATTCAAGGCACCTCCTTAATACCTGTCAGCCATTTCTTTAAGCTTTTCTACGATCTTTATCTCATTGATGTTGTCCCAGTATTCACTGTACAGCTCCACAGGATGTCTGTTCCCGTCAGCAAGTATGATGTCATCCTTCATCTGTCCCAGGATGTTCATCTCTACATCGAGGAAAGCCTTGACCTGATCGCCCAGCTCTGCGAATGCTTTTTCAGGATAAGGCCAGAGCGTGATCGGTCTTATAAGGCCTGCTTTGATGCCTTCCTTGCGGGCACGGATCACAGCAGACTTTGCAACTCTGGCACTGGTGCCGTATGCCACCAGTACGAATTCTGCATCTTCAGTCTGTACTGACTCCCATCTCTGCTCTTCCTCCTCCATCTTTGTGTACTTTTCAAGAAGATATGCAGGATATTTGTGACCGCCGTCTTCCCAGTCCCAGTAACGGTTCCAGATAGCTCTCTGCGGTTCGCCTTCGAGACGTGGTTTTACCGCCCAGTCATATTTGTCTATATCATGCTCGATCATTTCAGGCATCTCAACAGGTTCCATCATCTGTCCGATAGTCGCATCCGATGCGATGATGACAGGATGGCGGTATTTCTCTGCAAGGTCGAAAGCACCGTATGCTATATCGACGCTTTCCTGCACGCTGCACGGAGCCAGCACGATAGTCCTGTAATCACCGTGTCCGCCACCGCGTGTGAGCTGCCAGTAGTCTCCCTGACCCATGAAAATGTCACCGAGACCGCAGCCTATACGCATCACGTCTACGATGACTGCAGGTACGTCGCTGGAGCACAGATATGATATACCTTCCTGTTTCAGTGAAAATCCCGGACCTGAGGTAGTCGTAAGTGCACGGGCACCCGCTGCAGCTGCTCCCAGCAGCATGTTTATACCTGCCAGTTCAGATTCAGTCTGAACGCAGTCGCCGCCGACTTCATCCATTCGCCAGCACAGATATTCCAGTATTTCTGTCTGCGGAGTGATCGGATATCCGCTGAAAAACCTGCATCCGGCACGCAGACAGGCTTCTGCAAGGGCTTCGTTGCCCTTCATCAATTTCTTAGCCATTTCTCACGCCTCCTTCTATTCTTCGATCTCGATGCAGTAGTCAGGGCACATCCTGAAGCACGCTCCACAACCAA
>CAKQNZ010000113.1 GCA_934255435.1 uncultured Clostridia bacterium
TCTGAACAGAGAGCCGAAAGATCTGGTTATGTCTGATATTCCGGGATGCGGAATCGGTGCACTGGATCATGTATATCTTGAGCTTGACGATAAAGAAAAGGGCCAGTTTGCTCTCATGCCTTTCATGTGTATCGTAGACCCTGAAAGGATCCGTATGATCATGCCGGAGAATGCGGATATCAACCTGCCGGAAGAAATGAAATTCCTGCTGGATGCACAGATGGCTGAAGCCGATATCATCGTTCTCAACAAAATCGACACTATCAGTCCTGAAGAAGTACAGAAAAGGATCGACTGCATCCACAAGACATATCCTGACATCCCTGTCATGACTATGTCTGCACTTACAGGCGAAGGCGTGGACGAAGTAGTTGACTACATACTGGGCAACAAAGCAGCTGTCGTGCACAAAGAGATAGGTTACGGTTCCGATGCTTTCATGGCTGCAGAAAACAGACTCAGCTGGTTCAACACAAGGATATTCATGGAACAGCGTGAGGACAAGAGCCTTGACTTCAACGAAGTCATCACAGATATCTTTGAAGGTATCAGAAAGGGGCTCAAAGAGAAAAAGTACAATGTACCGCATCTGAAGATGTTCGCTGCCGACAGCGCCGAGGAAATGACCGACTTCTTCAAGGCCAGCCTGATCGGTGTAGACTACGACATCGAATATTCCAGAAAGCTCGACAAAAAATACAGTGCTCTTTCACTGGTCATCAACGCCAGAGCTGCCGCTGATTCACAGGATATGAGCGAGATCGTAAGCGACGCCCTGGATGCAGTTTCTGTAAAGTATGACCTGAAGATAAGAACATTCTTCATGGAAACCTTCGGAATGATGGAAGAAGGAAAAGGAAACACCGGCAGAGCTTCAAGATACGAATAACCTGACTCCGCAGGAAACTCAGAACATACGAAAACCTCCAGCTGATAAAGTCTTCTGCTTTTCATCCTGGAGGTTTTTATATTACAGAAAAGAGGACTTTGGTATTGATATATACATTAGTCCTCTTTGATCTTTTATTTGATCCGGTTTTCACCACGATCATGTATGTGCTGCAGTTCTACGCCTCTGCTTCTTCCTCTTCTGTATCGTTGGACCATCCGCATTTGTCGATGATGAACATGATAAGTCCCATGACTATACCTACGATAGTAGCAAGACACATGCCTGTCAGCTGCACTTCGCCGATAGTAATCGAAGTTCCTGAAAGACCAACAACGAATACGACAGCAGTCATAGCAAGATTCCTCGGCTTGGAGTAATCCACTTTCTTATCTACCAGCAGTCTGATACCGGATGCTGCTATCATACCGTAAAGCAGGAAGCTGATACCGCCCATTACAGGTCCGGGGATCGTGCTGATGATAGCGCTTACCTGACCGAAGAATGAAAGGAGTATCGAGAAGACTGCTGCTCCTCCGATGACCCATACGCTGTATACTTTCGTTACAGCCATAACGCCGATGTTTTCACCGTAAGTAGTTGTCGGCACTGATCCGCAGAATCCTGACAGCATAGTTGACAGACCGTCTGAGATCAGTGATCTGTGGAGTCCCGGATCTCTGAGCAGATCTCTTCCGATGATCTCGCTTGTTACGATCTGATGCGATATATGCTCTGATATAACTGTCAGTGACGCCGGTATTATGATGATTACAGCACCGAGGTTGAACTTAGGCAGCATGAACGCCGGAAGTGCGAACACACTTGCCTCTGAAACAGCTGAAAAATCCACAAGTCCCATGATGGCTGCCAGAACATATCCTGAAACGATGGCTATGAGGATAGCGATAGCTGCTGCAAAGCCTCTGAACACCACCTGACCGATGATAGCAAGCGCCAGTGTGAAAATGAACACAAACACAAATTTAGGGTCGATGGCTGCACCGTCCGAGCTTACGATACCGCCTGTGCTTGCTGCTGAACCTGCCAGTTCCAGACCGATAAGCGCTACGATAGGCCCCATGGCAGCAGGCGGAAGGACAGCATCTATCCAGTTGACGCCGGCGAACTTTATTATTATCGCCACGATGCAGAATATTGCTCCTGCACATATGAATCCGCCCAGACAGTACTGATATCCCATACTGCCGATGACGATGAATCCCGGTGAAAGGAATGCGAAACTGGAGCCCAGATAAGCAGGCGCCCTGCCCTTTGTGATAAGTATGAACAGCAGTGTGCCCACGCCGTTCATAAGCAGTACAATGGACGCCGGTATCCCGAAAAGAATCGGAACAAGGACAGATGCACTGAACATAGCAAAGGTATGCTGTATGCTCAGCGGTATCCATTTTCCTACCGGCGGTCTCTCACCGATCCCAATGATTTTTCGTTCTTTTTTTTCTTTTGACATTTTTCTTCTCCTGATGACTGAAAAAAACAAGTTTTGATTATTACATACTTTTTCAGTATATCACAAAAATACCGTTTTCGGCAAAAGATTTCCTCATACAGCAAACTATGTATATCTGTCTTTCATATATACTGGAAAACCCGAAGCCGGTCATGGTATAATACAGACAGTACTATTTCAGGAGGAAAATGGAAGAAATGAACATATCTAAAAGAAAGATCTGCTCCAGGATACTGTCCTGGCTCGTGATCGCAGCAATGACAGCAGCGCTGGTACCTGCAGCATTTATGATGCAGATAAACGAAGTCGATGCAGCAGCTATGCCGCAAAGCCCACGAGTATCGAATTGAGTATCCACCTGGGACTGCATCTATTACGGCAATTACTACAAGGATCAATCGGACAGCAAAGAGCCCGTCAAATGGCGTGTCCTCAGTGTGAACGGCAGCGAAGCATTCCTTGTTGCTGATGAAAACATAGACAGCGGCATCCCATATAACAAAGAAGGCTCTGAAGACGCCTGGGCGGACAGCAGCATCAGGAGCTGGCTGAACAGTACCTTCCTGAAAGAAGCCTTTTCCCAGCAGGAACAAACTGCCATAAAAAGCAAAACCATAAAAACCCCCGATAACCCTGTACATCATACAGCAGGCGGTGCAGACACGACAGACAAGGTCTTCCTTCTGTCCATAAACGAAGTCACCAGCAGCAAATACGGCTTCAGCACCTCCTTCACCCCGGAAGATACAGAAGAAACAGATGAAACGAGATTATCAAAAAACACGAAATATACCGCCGGCAAAAAACAGGACGGATCTGCAGGCGAAGCTGACAGCTGGGCGCTTCGCTCACCGGGCTACGGAGCCGGATATATGTCATATATCAGTTATATGGGGCATGTCGATACATACGGCTGTACATCAGGATGGGATTATTACGGCATCCGCCCTGCCATGTACCTTGACCTTTCCGCTGCCAGCTGGACTGATGCCGGTACCGTGTCCGGGAAGATAACAGCAACTGAACCTGAGGAAGATAACAAAGTCAGCGGAGACGTCACTGTGACATACAACCCGCAGATGAAAAAGCTCAAGAAAATGGAGATCACAGAAAATTACAGTGATGATTTCTTCTCGACGGACAACAGCAAATACAATCAGGAACTTGCCGAATTTTCCCTGCTTGTAACGATGGCGTCACAGTCCAAATGGACGAATGATATGAACGACAGAGACGCCTATATCAAGTCGCTGTTTGTCGATAAACTGAAGTTTACAGAATATTTTTCGAAGAAATACGATGTCACCCTTGACAACACTGACGATACTGTCGGATTCGCATTCGCCCGGAAAAATATCGATGGAAAGAATGTCATGGCTATAGCCATACGAAGCGGCGGATATGGCGGTGAATGGGAAAGCAACGGACGTGTATGCGGAGGTGCCATCGATGGAGAGCACGACGGGTTTGGCTCTGCCGCAAAAGATGTATTCAGATATGTCAAAAAATACGCCAGCGAAAACCAGATCGACAAGATCTGGATCTGCGGATACAGCAGAGGTGCAGCGGTATCAGGACTTCTTGGCAACAGGATATCCGAAAGCGGTCTGGTATCGCCGTCAGATCTGTACTGCTATACATTCGAAGCGCCTAAATCCACTTCCACAATAAGGAATGTCAGAGGCGTATACAATATAGTCAGCGTATCCGACGCTATCCCGATGGTACCGCTTGACAGGTGGGGATTCACAAGATACGGGAAGAACATCTACATCAAAAGCACAAAAGAATCTTTGAGATCCTACAGCAACAGCATCGATGCTGTACGAAAAAAGTTCAGAGACATCACAGGCAACGACCTGAAATCGAATCCAAGGCTGGTGAATGAACTCATAATCGGTTTTCTCGGCTCGGCGGTGCCGACTGCGACCCATTACAGTGCTATCCAGACACCTGTAAGCAAATGCCTTGGGACGATGGGAACGGAGCAGAAATTCAGGGATGGCAAAAACGAACCATATGATTACACGCCTGTAATGAAATATTTCAATATCGACCAGACAAAAGTGACACTTACTGCAAAACCGCTGGACGATGCAGTATTTGGCGGCTGGTATGAATCCGGAAAACTGGTTTCAAAAGAAACAAGTTATACTTTCCGTGCTGAAGCCGGAAATGACAGAAACATCACAGCTAAATTCTGCACGCCTTTACAAAGCAGCGATGTGAAGCTTTCAAAGACGACATATGTATATAACGGCAAAGCTCAGACCCCTGCAGTAACAGTTTCCGGTCTGAAAAAAGGCCAGGATTACAAGGTCAGCTTCAGCGGAAACAAGTATGTCGGAACAGCTTCAGCCAGGATCACAGGCACCGGAAACTATTCAGGTACCATCACAAAGACATTCAGGATCATTCCGAAAGGAACATCAATAAAAACACTGTCAAAGGCAAAAAAAGCATTTACAGTGAAGTGGAAGAAGCAGAGCACACAGACTACAGGATATCAGATCAGGTACAGCCTCAGCTCTTCCATGAAATCGTCAAAAACAGTGACGATAACTAAAAACTCAGTGACATCGAAGAAAATAAGCAAACTTAAGGCTAAGAAAAAGTATTACGTCCAGATAAGGACTTACAAGACAGTAAGCAAAGCAAGATATTATTCTGCCTGGAGCAGTAAAAAGAAAGTCACTGCAAGATAAAAGATACCGGAACAGATCATATACCGGCATATACAAGAAAAAGCCTGCTGCCCTGTAACACACAGGGACTGCAGGCTTTTTCAATAAATCGAGAGTATCAAAAATTATTGTAATATTCTATTGTAAAAGCGGTTCTGTATCAAAGTTTCAGAAGCATGCAGTGATATCAGTACCTCCAGTCCTCAAAATACGGAACACGGCACATCACGCTTTAACTTGCTGTACCTTTCTTTAACGATGTCACTATATGTATCATACTGCTCATCATCGGTGCAGCACAGATACACGTTCATCACTGCACCAGGATGGTCTCTGAACCATTTGCTTATCGTATCAAGCGCTATGATCGCCGCATCTCTGACAGGATATCCGTAAAGCCCGACAGATATACATGGGAAAGCTATGCTCATGCATCCATATGCATAAGCTGCATCAAGACATGTCCTGTAGCTGCTCCTCAGCATAGGTTCATCCTCTGTGACGCCGCAGAAAACAGGGCCTACAGTATGGATTATATAATCTGCATGAGTTATGTCATATGCCAAAGTCACTTTCGAGTGACCTGTACTGCATCCCTTCAGAGCTTTGCAGGCTTCCAGTATATCAGGACCTGCTGCGTCAAGGATCGTACTGTCTATCTTTCCGCCACCCATCAGACTGTTGTTCGCAGGATTTACCATCGCACCCACATGCATATCCATCACATGGCTGCAGCGCACGAACACCACATGCGATCCGGGGACATATGACTTCAGTTTCCTGAGTCTTTCCCTGCCAAGTACAAAGCTTGCGCCTCTTGGATCTATCACGATACCACTGCATCTATCTCCGCAGTTTTCACAGATATCGATTACATCTTCCAGGATATATTCTTTTATAACACAGTCCGGGAAATCCCCGGTTTCGTCTTCTGACGTGAACACCGGTATATAGCTGCGTCCGGATTTTTTACCTGAAATACGGCAAAGCCTGTCTGCAGATAGTCCTGATGAACTGACTTCATCTCCTGATCCACGCTCCGGCACGAATATCTTCATCCCGCTGTCGATGCCGGTCCGCAGGATATTGAAGACCGGTATCAGGTCATTTGTCCTGCCGCACACATGCCTGTTGTACAAGGCTTTTTCTAACTCTTTCCTGTATCTGCTATGATCCATGATACAGCCTCCTGTTTCAACATCAAAGTGACAGATTTTCCACACTTTTGTAGAAAACTCTAACCTTTTTCTAACTTCAATTTGTTGAATACAGTATAACACAAGGAACAGTAAAATCATATAACTATCTTTTCTTTTTATGCAGCTTCTGAAATGAAGCCTCCTGAAAGAGATGCTCCGCTTTCATGTCTGTTTGAATGAAAAATATACCCCGCAGCCATACCTGTTTCCCGGCTGCGGGGCCATACCCTGTTCACATCAGACATTCATGCCTGTTATCCGATATTTATCTGCTGTTATCCCTTATCCGCTGTTCTGTGACGATATCTTAACTGACACCTGTCGCTTCAACAAAAAGCACTTTTCAGCAACAATCTGCTAATCTATTTGCTACATGCTTCGATATATTCTCACGATCCAAGTTTACAACATGTTTCACTATTACCATCATATCTGCAGGTAGCGCCTGACCGTAAGTGTAAAAGAATGACTATTTATTTCAAGTTTTACAGTTTCTATTGCAGCAGCCACTTTACAACAAAACATCATATTCGATATTTATATGTATCAGAGCAGATTTTTCAGATTTTTTATAAGTCCTCTGTCTGCCGGCAGCCAGTCCACTGAATCAAGCTCAGACCGTCCGAGCCATCTGGCGTCTTCATGCTCCCTCAGCACCAGTTCATCTGATACAAGCTCACATATGAAACAGTGCATGGTG
>CAKQNZ010000114.1 GCA_934255435.1 uncultured Clostridia bacterium
GCTGGGAGATGTGAGGAAAGGAAAGCGTCCCAGCTTCACAGATGCAGAGGCACCCGACAAGGCAGACATGCTCTACCGTAAGGTCATCAGTCTTATCAAAGACAAAAACATACATGTTGAAGAAGGTATTTTCCAGACCGACATGATGGTGGAGATACAAAATGACGGACCTGTCACGATACTTCTCGACAGTCGCAGGAAGTTCTGATACTTAATATAATTTCAAGGAGGAAAGCTGCATTATGCAGATAATCAATATGCCCAGCGGACCACTGGCTGTAAACACATATCTGGTCATAGATGAAAAAAACAAAAAAGGCTTTATCGTAGATCCGGGAGGATATGACAGCAGCCTTGTAAATAAAGTAAATGAACAGGGTGCAGATATAGAATATATCTTACTGACCCACGGTCATGCAGACCATATCGGCGGAGTCAGTGACTATGTCGCTGAATTTAAAAATGTCAAGGTCGTTGCAGACAAAGACGAAGAAGCTATGCTGGCAAACCCGAACTTCAACATGAGCACTTCATTCGGCGTTCCATGCAGCGTCAAGGCAGATATTTATGTGAGTGATGGCGATGAGCTTGAAGTCGGAGACCTTGTCCTCAGATTCCTGCATACACCGGGGCACTCACCGGGAGGCATGTGTATATATATGCCTCAGGAGAATGTGGTTTTCAGCGGAGACACGCTGTTCTGCCAGTCGATAGGAAGGACCGACTTTCCGGGATGTTCATTTGACGCACTGGTGGATTCAATACGCAGCAGACTGTTCGTACTTCCGGACGAAACGGATGTATATCCGGGACATATGGGACCCACGAATATAGGATTCGAGAAAGGACACAACCCTTTTGTACGTTTGTAATATAACAGGAACAGATAAAATAAACCAGTACGAGGAACTGATAAAAGTATTCCTCAGATCAGGCGAATACGAGATATCAGGCAGTATGGGAGACGGACCGGGAAATTACAGATTCGATGGAGACAAGGACGAACTGAAACGCAGTATTTACAGAGATCTCCGGCAGTATACAGGAAAAAGTCCAAAGTGGGGGATACTTACAGGTATCCGTCCTGTCAAGATGGCTTTCGAACTATACAAAAAGCATGGATCTCTTGACAAAGTGAAAAATATACTTGAAGAGGAGTATTTTCTGCACCGTTCAAAGAGCAGCCTTGTGACAGATATACTTGAATATCAGCTGGAATCGGTCGGACGTCCTGAAAATGACAGCCTGTCTGTATATGCAGGCATACCTTTCTGCCCTACAAGATGTCTTTACTGTTCATTCACATCGAATCAGAAACCTTATGAGGAGATCGAACGTTATCTGGAAGCTCTCGAAAGCGAGATCATATACGCATCAGAAGCTGCTGCCGCTGACGGATTCAGGACAGAATCATTTTACATAGGCGGAGGAACGCCGACTACTCTTGACGAAAGACAGCTTGAGAGCCTGCTGGAGACTATAAATGATTCTTTTGACCTGAGCAGTATCAGAGAATTCACAGTAGAAGCCGGCAGACCTGATACGATCACCAGGCAGAAGCTTGACATAATGAAAGCATACGGAGTCGACCGTATAAGTATAAATCCCCAGACGATGAATGATGATACACTTGAACTCATAGGCAGGAAACATACGGCAGACGATGTGAGAAAAGCTTTCGGGATGGCACATGAAGCCGGTATAGAGGTGATAAACGCCGATCTGATAGCAGGTCTTCCGGGAGAAGACGCAGAGGATTTCAGAAGGAGCCTTGAAGAGATACTGCAGCTTGGTGCAGACAACATAACACTGCATACGCTGGCGGTAAAACGTGCCTCTAAACTTAAAGAAGCAGATGAAGAGTACAATTACCGCAACGAGGAGCTGAGAGAAGAAATGCTTGCAGGGGCGGCAGACATACTGAGCTCAGAAGGTTTCAGACCATATTATCTTTACAGACAGAAACACACATCAGGCAACACTGAGAATACAGGATACTGCAGAGGCAATACACCATCTGTGTACAATATAAGAATAATGGAAGAAGCTCAGTCGATACTGGCACTTGGAGCAGGCGGGATAAGCAAGATATATTTTCCTGAGGAAAACCGTCTTGAACGTGTAGCAAACGTATCGAACTACGAAATATATATAGAACGGCTGGAAGAAATGAAAGAACGTAAACGAAAAGGTTTCTTTGGTCAGACAGTAAAAAACTACAGGAGGTAAAAATATGTTGACTAATGCACCCAAAGGCACGAAAGACACGATGCCGGATCAGGTATACAAATGGCACTATATCGAGAACGCATTTGCAGAGATATGCAGGAAATACGGCTTTGATGAAATAAGGACGCCGGTATTCGAACATACAGAACTTTTTCAGAGAGGTGTAGGCGATACCACTGACATAGTACAGAAAGAGATGTACACTTTCCAGGACTACGGAAAGCGCAGCATAACGCTCAAACCGGAAGGGACTTCTCCTGTAGTAAGAGCATATACAGAACATAAACTGTATGCAGGAGTCCAGCCAACAAAGCTGTACTACAATATACCATGTTTCAGATATGAAAAGCCGCAGTCGGGAAGACTCCGTGAATTCCATCAGTTCGGAGTGGAGACTTTCGGTACAGGAGATATGATGGCTGATGCGGAGATAATCAGTCTTGCATATGATTTCCTGCGGGAAATGGGCATAACTGACATAGAACTGAGGATAAACAGCGTAGGATGTCCGCACTGCAGGAAAAAACACAGGGCTGCACTGAAGGAATTCCTCAGACCTAAATATGAGCAGCTGTGTGACACATGCAAGGACAGATTCGACAGGAATCCTATGAGGATAATAGACTGTAAATCACCTGTATGCCACGAACTGGTACAGGGAGCGCCTATGATGATCGATTATCTGTGCGATGAATGTGCAGATGCTTTCAGTCAGCTCAAGAGCAACCTGGATGTCATGGGTATCCAGTACACTGTGGACCCCGGGATCGTAAGAGGTCTTGACTATTACACAAAAACAGCCTTCGAATTCGTAACTACCAAGATAGGAGCTCAGGGCACTGTATGCGGCGGCGGCAGATATGACCATCTGGTAGAAGAGATCGGCGGTCCGGCTACTCCTGGAGTAGGTTTTGGTCTGGGCAAGGAACGTCTGCTGCTGACTATGGAAGCCTGCGGCGTGGAGATACCTGAACCTTCCGGTGCAGATGTGTTCATCGCTGTGATGGGTGATGAAGCCAAAGCAGCAGGACTGAAGCTTATGAGAGAACTCAGACAAAAAGGCGTCACTGTACAGATGGATATCATGGGCAGGAACATAAAGAACCAGTTCAAATATGCCAACAGGATAAATGCAGCAAGAACGGTTGTAATAGGCCAGGACGAGCTTGAAAACGACAGCATCACCATAAAGAACATGGCAACGTCGGAGCAGGTCACAGTGCCTATGGGGAATATCGTAGATGAATTGCTGAAATAGATTTTGCAGGAGTGATATAATGAATTTATTTAAAAGGACCCACATGTGCGGGGAACTCAGAAAAGAAAATATCGGAGAAAATGTAGTTCTCAACGGATGGATACAGAAGCGCAGGAATCTTGGCGGTCTGATATTCTGCGACGTCAGAGACAAGACAGGAATAACGCAGGTAGTGTTCAATGATGAGATCCCGGAGGAGCTCTTCAGCAGAGCAGATACACTCAGGAGCGAGTATGTCGTAGGTATCAGCGGCAAAGTCATGGAAAGAGAATCAAAGAACAAGGATCTTCCTACAGGAGATATCGAAGTCTTTGCAGACGATCTTGTGATCTATTCACAGGCAGATACGCCGCCTATATACATCAAGGACGATGACAATGTAGACGATAACCTGAGACTCAAATACAGATATCTGGATCTCAGAAAAAAGAAGATGCAGGACAACCTGACTTTCAGACACAAGCTCACGAAACTGGCAAGAGACTATTATTCGGAATGCGGTTTCACTGAAGTAGAAACCCCTATGCTGATAAAATCCACGCCGGAAGGTGCAAGGGATTATCTCGTACCGAGCAGAGTGAACCAGGGACACTTCTACGCACTGCCACAGTCGCCTCAGACTTTCAAGCAGCTGCTCATGGTAGGCGGCACTGACAGATACATGCAGATCGTCAAATGTTTCAGAGACGAGGACCTTCGTGCTGACAGACAGCCTGAATTCACACAGATAGACCTTGAGATGTCTTTCGTTGACACTGATGATGTGATAGCTATACAGGAAGGATTCCTGAAGAGAGTTTTCAAGGAACTCAAAGGAGTGGACATACAGACTCCATTCCCAAGGATGACATATGATGAAGCTATGACAAGATACGGCAGCGATAAGCCTGATACCAGATTCGGATTTGAACTCCAGGATATCACAGATCTGGTGAAGGACTGCGAGTTCAAGGTGTTCACCGACGCCATAGCTGCAGGCGGCAGTGTCAGAGGCATATGTATCACTGATGGAGCAAAACCATATACGAGAAAAAAGATTGACAAGCTTACAGAAGCTGCAAGAAGCTATGGAGCAAAAGGAATGGTATGGATCAAGCCGGGAGACGGTGAGGTCGCATCATCTGTGAACAAATTCTTCTCACAGGAACAGCTGGGAGATATCGCAAGCCGCATGGGCGGCAAGGCAGGAGATCTTATACTCATAGTTTCAGATAAGGACAAGGTAGTATTCGATACGCTGGGATTCCTGAGAAGACATATCGCAGGAGAACTGGGTCTGCTGGACGATAGCAGATATGAACTTCTCTGGGTAGTGGACTTCCCGCTGTTCGAGTACGACGAAGAAACAGATTCATATCATGCTATGCATCATCCGTTCACATCGCCTAAGGAGGAAGACGCACATCTTCTCAAGACAGAACCTGAAAAGGCAAAAGCAAATGCTTACGATATCATACTCAATGGCGTTGAGCTGGGCGGCGGCAGCATAAGGATACACGACAGAGAAATGCAGGAGGATATGTTCAGGGCACTGAAGATGTCTCAGGAGGAGATAGACGAGAAGTTCGGATTTCTGGTGGAAGCATTCAAATACGGAGCGCCTCCTCACGGCGGTCTGGCTTACGGGCTGGACAGACTGGTGATGCTGCTTACAGGTGAAAAGTCCATAAGAGAAGTTATAGCATTCCCTAAGAACCAGGCAGCTCAGTGCATGGTAAGCGAAGCTCCGGGGATAGTAGATACAGAGCAGCTTGATGAACTGGGGATAAAGCTGAAATAAAATGAAACGGACAGGTATATTCGGAGGCACTTTCGACCCGGTCCATACAGGGCATGTATGTCTTGCCCGTGACGCTATGCAGCAGATCGGTCTTGACAGAGTGATATTCGTCCCTGCAAGGCTGCAGCCGTTCAAACTCGACAGGAAAACAGTTTCAGGAGAAGAACGGCTCAGGATGCTGTCTCTGGCGATAGACGGGTACGAAGGCTTCGAAACATCATCGTATGAACTTAAATCAGACAGCATCTCATATACGTATCTTACTATGAGAGCGATGTCACAGCAGCTCGGGGACGATGTAAAACTGTATTTCATAACCGGGACGGATACTTTCCTTAAAATCGAGAAATGGAAGAATTCCCATGAAATGCTCACGAAGTATTCGTATATAATAGGTGCAAGACCCGGATACAGGAATGCGGAACTTGACACATGCATAGCGGATATCAAGAACAGGTATGGGACAGAAGTGCTGACGATAAAGAATACACAGCACGATGTGTCCTCTACAGAGATCAGGGACATCCTGAGATCAGGCGGAGATCTGGGCAGCCTGGTGCCTGAACAGGTGGAAAGGTATATAAAAGAACATGGACTCTATATATGACAGCTGCGATATATCCGGATATGAGGATATACGAAAGAGGATCACAGGATATATAAAAGAAAATCTCAGTGAAAAACGACTGAAACACACCTTTGCAGTGGAGAAGGAAGCAGCATCTCTTGCTGAGCATTATGGTGCAGACGTGGATAAGGCACGGCTCGCAGCTCTGTTTCATGATATGTGCAGGAATTATTCAGAAAAGGCGTCGGATATGTTCATCAGACATCTGGGACTTCCTGCAAAGTATGAAGGAAACAGGAATCTTGCTCATGGCAAGATCGCAGCACAGCTTATGAGAAGGGATTACGGCATAACAGATGAAGATCTTCTGAATGCAGTGTCTTTCCATACTACAGGCCGTGCAGGCATGTCGCTTCTGGAAAAGATCGTTTTTCTTGCAGACGCCATCGAGCCTGCAAGAGATTATCCAGGCGTAGATGAACTGCGCAGGCTGGCATATGAAGATCTTGACAAAGCATGCATAAGATCCCTTGAAGGGACGATAGGATATATAGAGAGTCGTGGAGGATATCTTGATCCGGACACGATAAATGCACGAGATTATTTAAAGGAGAAAACAGATTTATGATGGAACCAAGAGAACTTGCACTGAAAATCGCAAGACAGCTCGATGAGAAAAAAGCATCGGATGTTACGATCATCAACATTTCTCAGAAAGCTTCATTCGCAGATTATTTCGTTCTGGCGTCAGGCGGCAGCGACAGGCAGATGGGGGCTCTGGTGGATGTCGTCGAAGACCTGCTGGAACCTGAAGGTATATTCCCTAAAAGCATAGAAGGGAAGAAAACATCAGGCTGGATACTTATGGACTACGGTGATGTCATAGTGAATGTCATGACCGCTGAAATGCGTGAAAAATACAATATCGAAAGAGTTTGGGGCGATTGCGATATAGAGGATATCAACTGAACCGGAGGTAGAAAATGATAGAAAAATACAACTTTACCGAGATAGAAAAGAAATGGCAGAAAAGATGGGAAGAAGAGAAGCCTTTCAAAGTAAGTGAAGACAAAACCAAAGAGAAATATTATGTTCTTGAAATGT
>CAKQNZ010000115.1 GCA_934255435.1 uncultured Clostridia bacterium
ATACATGGGAACAGATATGATGATGGCGGATATCCATGCGCCATGCAAAAGCATGATCAAACAACAGAAACGGAGCATATAAAGCAGATGAAATTTCTTCTGACGACACTCAATTCCAAATATATACACTCGAATCTTGCAGTCTACAGTCTCAAGGCATGGGCAGACAGCATAAATGCCGGTGCACCGGGAAACGACAAAGATAACGTGACCGAGATAGCAGAATATACAATAAACCAGCCTCCTGACAAGGTACTGGCTGATATATTCGACAAGAAGCCCGACGTGCTTTTCCTGTCATGCTATATCTGGAACATAAGCCAGACTGTATCTCTGGCAGAAGATATATCGAAGGTAAGGCCTGACCTTGATATATGGCTCGGAGGACCGGAGGTATCTTTCCATGAGCATGATACGATGGTAAAATTCCCTTTCATCCGGGGGATAATGTCGGGAGAAGGTGAACGCAGCTTCGGCAGCATAATATCGGCATACAGCATGAGCAATAAGCAGAATGGTACAGAAACGATATTGTCATACGGAAGGCTTGCAGAGACCGCCGGGATAGCATACAGGGATGAAAATGGTGATATATGTATCAATGAAAGAGCAGTGCCCCTGGATCTTTCACAGGCGCCGTTCCCTTACAGAGAGCTTTCGGAGTTCAGCAGCAGGATCGTATATTACGAGAGCAGCAGAGGCTGTCCCTACAGATGCAGCTACTGTCTTTCCTCGGTGGACAAGCGGCTGAGACTGCGAGATATGGATAAAGTTAAAGCGGAACTTAAATTTTTCCTCGACAGGCATGTGCCCCAGGTGAAGTTCATCGACAGGACATTCAACTGCGATCACAGACACGCCATGGATATATGGCAGTTTATAAAGGACAATGACAATGGAGTGACCAATTTTCACTTCGAGATAGCAGCGGACCTGCTTACCGATGATGAACTTGAATTTCTGGCAGAGCTCCGACCGGGTCAGATACAGTTTGAGGCAGGCATACAGACAACGAACCCGGAGACACTGAAGGCTATAAACAGGACCATGGACATTTCAAAAGTCCGCAGTGTCGTAAGCAGGATACGCCAGGCCGGGAACATACACATACACCTTGATCTCATAGCAGGACTGCCTTATGAAGATCTGAGGAGTTTTACAGCTTCTTTTGATGATGTGTTCGATATGCGGCCTGCGCAGCTGCAGCTGGGGTTCCTGAAGATACTGAAAGGTACTGCGATGGAGGAAAACAGCAGGCAGTACGGCATGGTCTACAGGAGCCATCCGCCATATGAAGTTCTGTCCACCAGATGGATATCATACGAAGAGCTGATAATGCTCAAGGGCGTAGAGGAGATGGTGGATGTGTACTACAACAGCGGACAGTTCGAAAGAGCGCTGGAAAAGCTGCTTGGACTTTACACATCGCCATTTGAGATGTTCCGTCAACTCTCAGACTGGTATGCACACCGCAGGCTGGACATGGTGAACCTTTCCAGGAACAGCAGGTACGAGATCTTCCTGGATTTTGCAGAACATATATATGAAGAGAAAGGTGCAGACTACGGTGATTTCATGGGGGAACTGATATGCGACTATTATCTCAGGGACAACGTGAAGAACAGGCCCGGATTTTTCGGAGAAAGCAGTGTGGACAAGGACTTTGCAGCGGCTTTTTACAGGGCAGAGTCAGAGGAACACAGATATCTCAGCGGTGCAGTGTATGAAGGGGCAGATATACGGACGCTCAGAAGGACTACTCATCTTGAGAACCTGTCGGGAAAATACCTGCTCTTCGATTATTCAGAGCGAGATCCGATGCACGGTAATGCGAGAATGTTAGAGATTGACAGCCGATGTTATGGGAAATATAATGAAAAGTGAACGTTTTGGAAAGGCTGAAACGTATCGTATACAGTGAAGTATTCAATAATAGATATAAAAGTACAAAATACAGGCGCAGGCCTGAAAAGGAGAATAGAACATGGAAAGAAAAACAGCATGGAAGAAATACGACGACAGATACAAAGAGCAGATCTTCGACTTCTGTGAAGGATACAAGGCCTTCATAACCGAGTGCAAGACAGAGCGTGAATGCACTGCAGCGATAAAGACCCGTGCAGAGGAACTGGGATATGAGGATCTTGATGTCCTCATCCGTGAAGGAAGGAAACTGCAGCCGGGAGACAAGGTATACGCAGTGAACATGGACAAGATGATCGCTCTTTTCCATATAGGAAAGGATCTGTTCGAGGGAGGCATGAACATACTGGGAGCTCACATAGATTCACCGAGACTGGATCTGAAGCAGAACCCTCTTTACGAGAGCGACGGACTGGCTATGCTGGAGACACATTACTATGGTGGTGTGAAGAAATACCAGTGGGTGGCAAGACCTCTGGCTCTTCACGGAGTTGTAGTGAAGACAGACGGTACTTCGGTGAATGTGACTGTAGGTGAAGACCCGGATGACCCGGTAACAGGCGTATCAGATCTGCTGATACATCTGTCGGCTGACCAGATGAACAAGAAGGGAACCAAAGTTGTTGAAGGAGAAGACCTTAACCTGCTCATCGGCAGTATACCACTGGAAGGCGAGGAGAAAGAGGCTGTGAAGAAGACTGTCCTGAGTATACTTAAAGACAAGTACGGTATGGAAGAGGCCGATTTCCAGTCCGCAGAATTCGAAGCTGTACCTGCAGGACCGGCCAGGGACTATGGCCTTGACAGGAGCATGATACTGGGATACGGACATGATGACAGAGTGTGTGCGTATCCGTCAGCAGAAGCAATATTCGCAGTACAGGATCCTGACAGGACATGCGTATGCCTGCTGGTTGACAAGGAGGAGATCGGCAGTGTGGGAGCTACAGGAATGCAATCGAGATTCTTTGAAAACACTGTGGCAGAGGTCATGAACTGCGTCGGATGCTACAGCGAGCTGGCTCTCAGGAGAGCGATGAGCCGTTCGAGGGTGCTGTCATCAGATGTAAGCGCAGCCTTCGATCCGAACTATCCGTCTGTAATGGAGAAAAACAACTGTGCATACTTCGGCAAGGGTATCACATTCAACAAGTATACGGGTGCCAGAGGCAAGTCAGGTTCCAACGACGCCAACCCTGAATACATCGCAAAACTCAGGAAGATCCTTGAGGACAGAGACATCTGTTATCAGACAGCAGAGCTGGGTAAGGTGGATCAGGGCGGAGGCGGCACCATCGCATATATCCTGGCCAACTACGGCATGGAGGTCATAGACAGCGGCGTGGCAGTACAGAACATGCATGCCCCATATGAAGTGGCAAGCAAAGTGGACATATACGAAGCAAAACTGGCGTATGAAGCTTTCCTGATGGAGATGAAATGATATGACGGTTTTATACAGTGAGATAAACGGCAGTCCCATGAGCCGTGAAATGATAAAAGGATATTTCCGTCGTATAGGACTTGAAGATGAGGTGGCAGAGATACCGGAGCAGCCGGATATAGAGCTGCTGGGCAGACTCCATCAGGCCCATATTTCCCATATACCATATGAAAACATCGATTTTCTGGCAGGCAGGAGGACGTATCTTGACCGGGATGTGCTTTACGACAAGATCATAAAGCATGGCAGAGGAGGCGTCTGCTCCGAGCTGAACACTCTTTACAACTGGCTTCTTGAATCACTGGGATACGATGTGGTGAGTTACAATTCCAGGATAATCGCAGAATCTGATGTATATCAGAGCAGAGGTCACAGGATCATGGGGGTCAGGTCAGGCAGCGATACCTGGCTTACAGATGTGGGGTTTAACTACGACCACCACAGGATACCGCTGCTCCTTGAAGAAGGTCTGATACAGACTGACGGAGAGTGCAGATACAGACTGGAAAAGGACGATTTCTGGGGCTGGGTCATGTGGCAGGAAAGACCGGGATACGGATGGCGCAGGAAGCTGGGATTCACCGAAGAACCTAATATAGATCTGGACTATGTGCAGGCTACATTCTTTGCAGAAGCATATCCTGAGTCCAGATTCAACAAGATGCTAAAGGTCTCGATACACAGAGACGGTGTTTTCCATGCGATACGTTCAGGCGAGTACCTCGTGGAGCACCACGGAATACCGGAAGTAATAGAAAAAGTAGATTCCAGGAAGCATGAACAGCGTCTTCTCAGAGAAATCTTTGGACTGGATGTGCTGTATTGATTTTCTGGGGGCGGAGAAGGAGAAAAGAAATGACAGAATCTTTTGCAGTGGAGTTTTTCAGGATATATGACAGAAAAATAATGAGTGGAGAGATAGCTTTCAGTCAGACAGGCATAAGCAAGGAGGATTTCAGCAGACTGTGTACGGAAAGAGGGTTTGTCATCAGCTGTGAAAAGCTGGAGACGATATGCGACAGAATGAAACTCACAGACACTGAAACTGAACTGCTGATGTCATATACATCAGGAAAATGACGGGAATATAAAAACGGAAGGTGATATCGATGGATACTGTAATCATGCTGCTGCCTGTGCTGGTAGGCGCAGTAATAGGATATTTTACCAATTATATAGCCATAAAGATGCTTTTCAGACCGAGGAAAGCGATAAAGATCGGCAGATGGACACTGCCTTTCACTCCCGGCGTGATACCCAGGAACCAGGCCCGGGTGGCCCGTGCCTGCGGTGCGGCAGTAGGAGAGCGGCTGGTGACAGGAGAGGATATGTCAGAAGCTCTGAGAAGCAGTACGCTGAGAGAGCATATACTGGATCTGATGACCGGCATGGTCACAGAGACGGAGCATACGATAGGGTATTACCTTGACAAGGCTGCCGGTGCTGCAGAAGCAGAAGATGAAACAGGCGGCAGTGAAGTGCTGGAACAGATCAATAAAGCCATAGCGGATAAATTTGCAGCATCAGCAGGTAAACTGGATTACCAGACCATAATAATGGACACGGCAGGAGCCGCTATCCTTGAGAAGACACAGGGTACGATGGCTGCCATGTTTATAAACGAAGAACGGGTACAGGCTCTTGCAGGTCCAATAGGCGATAAGATGGAAGAATATATCAGAATCCACGGTGCAGAACTGGCGATGCCTGTCATAAAAGAAGAAACTGACAGGCTTGCTGCCATGAAACCTGCCCAGATGCTTGAAGACGCCGGAGTCACTGATGAGCCGGAAGCATTCATCAGGAGGACCGTCGGAGTGGTATACGACAAGTTGTCGGAGGACGTGCTGGCAGGTGCAGTGAAGCATATAGATGTATCGTCTCTGGTTGAAAAGAAAATAAACGAGATGGATGTCAGGGAGCTTGAAGACCTGGTACTGTCTGTTATGAAAAACGAACTTCAGGCAGTCATCAACCTTGGCGCTCTGATAGGAGCAGTCATAGGTATCGTCAACATATTTATTTAGGAAAGACTGCATCATGGATCATATCATGTCATTTATGAAGATCTGCCTCAACAGGGCATATATACTGATACGCTGGCTTTTGTTGGCTGGGATAACAGGCATCGTGCTGGGTATACTGGGCGGTGCTTTTGTGCTTTGCATAAACGAGGTTACTATATTCAGGACGGGACACCCCTGGATGCTTTACATACTGCCGGCGGCAGGCCTTGCCATAGTGGCAGTCTACAGATTCGACAAGTTCGGCACAGGGACAAACTGTGTTCTTGAAGGGATACATTCAGGTACATATGTGCCGCTGAGGATGGCGCCGCTGATAATAGTATCCACAGTGATAACGCATGCATTCGGAGGTTCGGCGGGCAGAGAAGGCGCTGCACTGCAGCTTGGAGGCAGCATCGGTGGATCTCTTGGAAAACTGATGAAGCTGGACGAATATGACAGGAAGATAATGATAATGTGCGGCATGAGCGCAGCATTTTCGGCACTTTTCGGGACACCGCTGACAGCAACGGTGTTTTCCATGGAAATAGTCAGCGTAGGCATCATGCACTATGCAGCCCTGGTGCCCTGCTGCGTGGCGGCACTGACGGCATCAGAGGTCGTGAAGATAATGGGAGTGCATGAGACAGAGTTTCATGTACCGGCAGGCATCGGTATGGGGGCAAAGGGTATGCTGCTGATGATAGTTTTTGCAGTGCTCTGTGCAGGTATAAGTATCATATTCTGCAAGCTGCTCCACGGTACAGGGCATTTCCTGCAGACTCGTATCGGAAATCCATGGATACGGATAGTCGCAGGAGGTGCAGTCATCGTGCTGCTGACAAAGATACTGGGAACGACAGATTATCTTGGGACAGGAATGGACGTGATAGTGAAGGCTCTGGACGGGAAAGTTTTCTTTGCTGCATTTGCACTGAAGATGATTTTTACAGTAATAACACTGTGCAGCGGATATAAAGGCGGGGCGATAATCCCAAGCCTTTTCGTTGGAGCCACTTTCGGGTGCCTTTTCGGGCAGATAGCGGGTTTCGGTGCACCGGTCTTTGCAGCCTGCGGTATGGCAGCTGTATTTTGCGGCGTCACCAACTGTCCGGTGACATCACTGCTGCTGGCTTTTGAACTCTTCGGTATGGAATATATGCCGTATTTCCTGATTGTCGTGGCCATAAGCTATATGGAGTCGGGATATTTCGGACTTTATGAAAGCCAGAAACTGATGTACTCCAAGACAAAGCTCAAGTTCATCAACAGGAAAGCCAAGTAAAGGCGGCGATGCAGCGGGATAGAAGTATGCTGCAGATCATAAATACGACCATAGGCTCTGAGGCAGTCATTTAATGGCTTCTGCGGAGCCTTTTCAGAATCCAGGCGGTATAGCAAAGTGCTTCAAAACAACATACAGGACAACCGAAAATGACCTTTATATGACTGAATATTACAATCATGTGATATATGGATTTTTTTTGCATGAATAGTAATGCAGGATATGATATAATCATAGAT
>CAKQNZ010000116.1 GCA_934255435.1 uncultured Clostridia bacterium
GTATTTCATATAGTTTTTGCTGGCATAAATTGCCAGCTTTTTTCATGCATTATTTGATGGAGATATTTCCTATCAAAGAACAAAAGTGGCTTCGCCACGTTTTATCGTATGAAACTTTTGTTGATATTCCGAAAATATCGAAAACGATATTTCCTACATAATAAAAAACGAGGCGGTCACATTTTCTGACCGTCTCGTCCTGTTTTTGATCATATCCGGCTTATCATAGTTCCAGGCTCCTGCCGAGGCCATACGCATAAGCGATATATCCATGCTGTCGGTTTATCTGTCATATGCTGATCAGCTGCATACTGCTGCAAAAGGCTGCTGCACTAATCAAGCAGTTCGTACTCCAGCTGTGTCCCTGCCTGCTTAAGTTTCACTGCCTTGAGCATAGCCCATGCAGTATCCATACAGGTCATTACGGAAATTCCTCTTTCGATAGCTTTTCTTCTTACAGGGAAGCTGTCGATCTCTTTCCTGTTGGCAACAGTCGGCACGTTGATAACAAGAGATATCTTCCTGTCGCTGTCTGCATCGTGACTGGTTATCCATTCCTGTGCCGTCTCGTAATCTATAGCGTTCACGTCTATACCACTGTTTCTGATGAAGTCTATCGTCTCAGCTGTAGCGTACAGATCAAATCCCGCTTCGCTGTATTCTTTCAGGACTTTTGCAGTAAAATCATTCTGCTCGGATTCTCTGAGAGCTACGAAGATATTACCGCCTGAAGGTATGTTCATACCAGCTCCAAGGAATCCCTTGTACAGAGCTTTGTCCAGGTTCTCATCTATACCCAGGACTTCTCCTGTTGACTTCATTTCAGGTCCCAGTGCGATATCCATATCTGTCAGCTTGGCACTGGAGAACACAGGCACCTTGACTGCGTATTTCTGGCTTCTACTGTAGAGACCTGTGCCGTACTCGCTGTCTCTGAGTCTGTTGCCCAGCATTGCTGATACTGCCAGTTTCACCATAGGCACGCCTGTCACTTTGCTCAGGATAGGCACTGTACGTGAAGCTCTCGGATTCACTTCAATGACGTATATCTTTTTACCGTCATATGCATACTGTATGTTCACAAGACCAACGACATTCAGTGCCTTTGCGATACGTCTTGTGTAATCCAGCAGTGTATCTTCTACTTCCTTCGAAAGAGAGAAATCAGGATATACCGATATACTGTCTCCTGAATGTACTCCGGCTCTTTCGATATGCTCCATGATACCAGGTATCAGGATATCTTCTCCGTCGGCTATGGCATCTACCTCTATCTCCTTACCCTGTATATACTGGTCGATGAGTACAGGATGCTCTGTAGAAAGCGATACCGCCTCCTTGAGATATCTCCTGAGTTCTGTGTCGCTGTATACCACCTGCATAGCACGTCCACCTATGACATACGACGGCCTTACAACAAGCGGGTAACCCAGTTTCTCCACAGCTTCGAAAGCGTCTTTCTCAGTAGTGACTGCCACGCCTGAAGGTACTGCTATGCCAAGTTCATCAAGAAGCTCGCAGAATTTTTCTCTGTCTTCTGCAAGGTCTATATTCTCGTATGATGTACCCAGGATGTTGATGCTCCTGCTGTTGAGCTTTTCTGCAAGGTTCAGGGATGTCTGTCCGCCGAACTGGAGTATCACGCCGTAAGGTCTTTCCCTCTTGATGACGTTCATGACATTGTCCACATGCAGCGACTCGAAGTAGAGCTTGTCTGATGTGTCGAAGTCCGTACTTACCGTCTCCGGGTTGTTGTTCATGATTATAGCTTCGTAGCCCAGATCCTTTATGGCCCAGACGCCCTGTACGCAGCAGTAGTCGAACTCGATACCCTGTCCGATCCTGATAGGACCGGAACCGATAACAAGTATCTTCTCCTCTTTGCTCCTGACGCTTTCGTCCTCTTCATCATAGCATGAGTAATAGTACGGCGTCACAGCGTCGAACTCTCCGCCGCATGTATCTACCATCTTGTATACAGGATATATGTCGTTGTATACACGTATATCCTGGAGCACGTCTCTGGAAACTCCGGACAGTGCGATTATATCATTGTCTGTAAAGCCTCTGGACTCGGCTTCGTATACCAGCTCCTTGGTGAGAGGTCCCTTCTGGAGCTCCCTTTCCAGGTCGATGATGCCTTTTATCTTGTTGAGGAACCATCTGTCTATCTTCAGCAGGCTGTAAAGCTCCTCCACATCCATCAGATCTCTTCTCATGACTTCTGCGATACAGAATATCCTCTCATCGTCGCAGGCTTTGAGTTTCTTTATCAGAGCCTCATCGTCAAGACCTGTTACGAATGGGATGTGAAGACCGTCGCATTTTATCTCTATTGATGTCAGCGCTTTCAGCAGTGCGCTCTCGAAAGTCCTGCAGATAGACATGACTTCACCGGTGGCTTTCATCTGCGTCCCCAGCTTTCTCGATGCTGTCCTGAACTTGTCGAAAGGCCATTTAGGGAATTTCACTACGACATAGTCGAGGACAGGCTCGAAACATGCGCTTGTAGTCTGTGTAACGTAGTTGGAAAGCTCGTCAAGATTGTATCCCAGCGCTATCTTTGCTGCTATCTTTGCGATCGGGTATCCTGCTGCCTTTGATGCCAGCGCCGATGAACGGCTCACCCTCGGATTCACTTCGATTACGATATATTTGCCTGTATCCGGATCCAGTGCGAACTGTACATTGCATCCGCCTTCTATCTCCAGGCTCCTTATTATCTTGACAGATGCGTCTCTGAGCATCTGATATTCTTCATCTCTCAATGTCTGCGTAGGTGCTACTACGATACTGTCTCCTGTATGTACGCCTACCGGATCGAGGTTTTCCATGCTGCAGATGATGATGCAGTTGTCACGGCTGTCTCTGATTACTTCGTATTCTATTTCTTTCCAGCCGGCTACGGATTTTTCGAGAAGTATCTGACCTATGGCGCTGTTTTCCATGCCTTTGTAGCAGAGCTGTTCAAGCTCTTCTTTGTTTTCGGCTATACCGCCGCCTGTACCTCCAAGAGTGTACGCTGGTCTGATGATGACGGGGAAACCTTCTTTTTCGACGAAGTCGTAACATTCCTGCATGGATGTTGCTATGACGCTGCTCGGTATCGGCTCGTCGATCTCCTGCATCAGCTCCTTGAAAGCTTCTCTGTCTTCTGCCTTCTCGATGCTTTCTCTGTTGACGCCCAGAAGTTCTGTGCCGTATTTAGCAAGGATGCCTTTGCTTTCCAGCTCCATCGCAAGATTCAGTCCTGTCTGTCCGCCGAACCCTGCCAGTATACCGTCAGGACGCTCCTTTGCCAGTATCTGTTCAAGAGCTTCTTCTGTGAGCG
The DNA here is from genome assembly GCA_934255435.1 of uncultured Clostridia bacterium. Classification (GTDB taxonomy): domain Bacteria; phylum Bacillota; class Clostridia; order Peptostreptococcales; family Anaerovoracaceae; genus Lentihominibacter. The sequence continues at coordinate 3,332 of CAKQNZ010000116.1, forward strand.
GCTCCATGTATACTTTGTCTGCGATACCTTTGTCAGTCATGATCGTCGCAGGGTTGCTGTTGACCAGTATCGTCTCTATCCCTTCTTCTTTGATCGCCTTGCAGGCCTGTGTGCCGGCATAGTCGAATTCTGCTGCCTGACCGATGACTATAGGACCTGAGCCGATTATGAGTAATTTGTTTAATGATGTTTTCTTAGGCATTTTCCTTTTTCTCCTTCATCAGATTCACGAATTTATCGAACAGATATGCGTTATCATTAGGTCCCGGCGATGATTCCGGATGGAACTGCACTGAAAAGACCGGCAGGTCTCTGTGCTCCATGCCCTCCACTGTACCGTCGTTGAGGTTCAGGTGTGTCACTTCAAGGCCTTTGAGTATGATGCTTTCATGCTGTACTGCATATCCATGATTCTGAGAAGTGATGTACGAGCGTTTCGTTTCTTTGTCGAAGACGCCGTGGTTGCCTCCTCTGTGTCCGTATTTGAGCTTGTATGTCCTGCCTCCGAACGCGATGGCCAGTATCTGATGTCCCATGCATATACCAAACATCGGTATATCGCTGGTCCTTATCAGCTTCCTGACTTCCTCTATGGCTTCTGTGGCCTCCTCCGGGTCTCCCGGACCGTTCGTCAGGAAAATGCCGTCCGGCTCCGCTTCGAGGATCTCTTCGGCAGGCGTACCGTAAGGATATACTGTAAGTCTGCAGTTTCTGGCCTGCAGGCATCTGAGGATATTTGTCTTGACGCCAAAATCAAGAACAGCTACATCGAAGATGTCTCCCTCGCCCTTTGGCTCAAGGACAGTCTTTTCTTTGACTGAGACCACCTTCATCCAGTCTCCTCTCAGCTCTTCCTTTTCACAAAGCTCTCTGGCTTCGCTTATCGATATGCCTTCTGTGCTTATCAGGCATTTTATCGTTCCTGATTTTCTTATTTTCTTTGTGATCTGTCTCGTATCCACGCCGTATACGCCCGGTACCTTCTGCTCTTTGAGCCACTGGTCCAGAGTCTTTATACAGTGACTGTTCGATGGCATGTCGCAAAGATCCTTGACGATAAGACCGAAGGCATGAATCCCGTCTGATTCATTGTCTGTCGCACTTATCCCGTAGTTGCCTATAAGAGGATATGTCATATTGATGATCTGTCCTTTATAGGATGGGTCAGTGAGTATTTTCTGGTATCCGGTCATGGATGTGTTGAAAACGACCTCGCCTACAGCAGTACCGCTGAATCCGAAGCCTTTTCCCTTGAAAACGGTGCCGTCTTCAAGATAAATAAGTCCTTCTTTTATTTCTTTCGTATTACTCATTTCCTGCCTCAGTCTCCTTCTGGTTCAATATATTAAATCAACTTTATGTACAAGAATAAACGGCCAAAATACCGTTCTTATAATTATACATTGTAATATATTATTACTCAATATATATTTGTCACTTTTCTATGTTTTTTTTCAAAACGTCCGGAGTCCGTCCATTTATTACTGCTGTGACAAAAACAACGATTCTGATGATTCCGTCACATTCACTGACTGCTGCTGCAAAGATGGGCAGCGATGACGTCCATCCGCAGCATTTGTGAATATTTATGCAATTAGTATTTTAAATTTACATCATAACTTTCCTACGTATTTCTTTATGATCTTTTCATATTTGCCGTTTTCTTTTATATTTGCCAGTCCTTTATTGAACTTGTCCAGCAGCTCTGAGTTCGTACCTTTTTTCACAGCGAACCCGTAGGAAGTCGTATAGCTGTCGTTTTCTCTTTCCAGAATCTTCATCTCGTCATCCTGAAGTATGTTGTACGCCATTACAGGATAATCGTCGAAGCAGGCTACAGTGTCTCCCTTTATCACGCTGTCGTACATTTCTTCCCTGTCGTCATATATCTGGATGTCGAGGTTGTACTGATCGTTTATGGACTCTGCCCAGGCCGCACCGTCTGTGTCTTTTGTGACTGCAACTGCATTGTCTCTGATATCGTCTATACCTGAAACAGCGCTGCCTGATTTCACAGCTGCACAGACTCCGGCTTCATAGTACGCATCTGAAAAATCGCATGACTTCTGACGGTCCTCATTGATGCTGAGCTTCGCTATAGCGCCGTCTGCATCTCCCGATACAAGAGATTTTACAGCCTCGTCTGTACCTACTGTCTTCAGTTCATAGCTGAATCCCTGATCCTGCGCTATTGCGTCCAGGATATCTATATCTATTCCTGACGCCTTTCCTTCTTCGTCTGTGAATCCAAAGGGTGCGAACGATGTGTCCGTGGCTATAACGTAGCTTTCCCCTGATGTACTGCTGCTGTCATTCGCATCGCTGCTGTCGCTGCCGCTGTTTCCTGAACCGCATCCTGCCAGGACCAGCACCATAACAGCAATGATCGAAACTATCCCTGTGATTTTTTTCATCTTCATGATTCCCTTCCTTTTACTTTTTTCCTCGTCTGTAATAATCTTCTTTTTCGTCTTCCGGCACCATACTGCCTCCTGTTGCCCATATTATGTGTACGGAGTTTTCATCAGGTGCTGTGAAGCTGTGTGCTGCTGTATCGCTGCCGATATATTTCAGGCCTTCGAAAGCAGCGCAGGCTGAAGGCTCTATGAAAATATCCTCGCTGTCCTTCAGCGATGACAGATATACATAGAGTTTATCATCATCGACGGTAAAGCATCCTGAAAGTCTGCTTTCCATCGCATCCGAAACAAGCGGCGACGGTCTGCCGACAGCAAGTCCGTCTGCTTCCGTCCTGCCGTCGATGCCAACATCTCCGACAGCTATCTTTTCGTGGAGCCCTGTCACCAGCCCCAGCGTCATACACGGTGCATGTGTAGGCTCTGCAAAGAAACAGTATGCATCATCACAAAAATACTCTTTTATACCGTAGGTGACTCCGCCTGGTGCACCGCCTACGCCGCATGGTATGTAAACATACAGGCGATGCTGACTGTCTATGGTCACGCCCATATCGTCAAGCTGCTTTTTCAATCTTTTACCTGCTACTGAATATCCCGCAAACAGGTCCAGCGAGTTTTCATCGTCCACGAAGTGGCATGATGGATCCTCTTCAGCTGATTTCCTGCCCTGAGCCACTGCAGCTTCGTAGTCGTCAGGATATTCGATGACAGTTACTCCCCTGGATCTGAGCAGGTCCTTTTTCCACTGACGGGCGTCTGCCGACATATGTACTGTGACGCTGAAGCCTATAGCTGCGCTTATGATGCCGATACTGAGTCCCAGATTGCCTGTCGAACCTACTGCCACCTTGTATTTTGAAAACAGCTTTCTGAACTCGTCTCCTGCCAGTTTGCTGTAATCGTCAGTCAGCTCCAGCATACCGTTGTCCATAGCTGTCTTTTCAGCGAATTTGAGGACTTCATAGATACCGCCCCTTGCTTTTATCGAACCTGATACCGGCAGATGACTGTCGCACTTGAGGAACAGACGTCCCTGCACGCTGGCTTTATCCAGTCTGCCTCCGCATCCGTCTGCCAGGACCTTTTTCATCTCAGGTATCTCCTTCAGCGGCGACTCTATGA
>CAKQNZ010000117.1 GCA_934255435.1 uncultured Clostridia bacterium
TGATAATTCTATCGCATCTCTTCCGATGCCGGTCTCTTCCTCAAGCTCACGGTACGCTGCTTCGAAGCCGTCTTCCCCCGGTTCGATCTTGCCTCCTACCAGATTGTAAAGGCCTTCATAGGGGTCCCACAGCCGTTTACAGAACAGCAGGCTTTTCTGATCTTTGCTGTATACCATTATACAATTATATCCCTGCATTTGTTTTTCCTCTCTGCTGCTCAGATGCACTGCATCATAATGTCATATCCATGATATCATCCACCGGTATCTCTCTGCCGTCTGCCATTATGATCCGGCGCCTGCGTGTGTCCAGCCTGCTGACTTTTCCAGATACGGTCACGTATTCTCCACCGGATTTGCGGCTGTCGGGACGGAAATATGTTATCTTCACCTCTGCGATGTCGCCGGGCCGGTTCATGATGGTCTGCAGTTTACGGTCCAGTTCCTCTCTGGCGTTCTCGTCCAGCTCCACCCTGCGCTGTGTCTGTCTGGCGGTCTCTGCGATGGCTGCCGAATGTCCTGTAAGGGCTGAGAAAGGACTGAACTGCGCCGCCCGGTCGCTGACCGGCATAGCTTTGTGTTTTCTCGACACATGATGTGGCATATCTATTATATCGTCGTATCTTCCACTGTATTTCTCATCCATTACGCCTTATGCCCTCCCACATGTCCGTTGCGCTCCACCGTCGTGGCTCCTTCCTCGAGGTTCATGCCCTTCAGTATCGCATTCTTGCCGAATTTTTTCTTGATATTTATTATCGCTTCCTGACGCCGCTTCTCCTGCTCAAGCTCTGCGTCCTCTGCCTCTTTCTGTTTTTTCAGGGCTTCGTAGTCTGTGAAAAAGTCAAGCTGTTCGCACTCGGACTGGCTGACGGCTTCACTTTCCCTGATGACATGGTTCGCCACGATGGTGACACGGCGCACCAGAAGATCTTTGTTGACGGTCCTGTGAAAGATCTCCATGGCGGCTTCAGTTATCAGTCTGCCTGAGGATGTGCTCCTGCCTATGTTTCCGGTCCCGTGGGCGTGCTTCGGCAGCTTTCGTCCGTATCGGTCGGTGGTGATCTCGCCTTTGTATTTTTTTCTTATCTTGCTGTCCTTGAGGTTCTGCACGTCATAGCCTACAGTCAGCACTATCTGGTCTGTCACCAGACCTTTTTCCACAAGATCCAGTGCCAGGAGTTCCGCCATCTCCCTGACCACCAGCTCTGCCTTTTCGTAAGGATACGGACACTGCAGGACCTGTCCGGAATTGATGCTGTTCGTCTCCGGCTTGTATGCCTTGACATCTTTCATTGTGCATGGTTCCCAGCCCCATGCGTGGTCTATCAGCAGCTCTGCGTTCACTCCGAAAAGGCTGTACAGTATCTCTTCGTCTCTCACGGACTGCCTTGCCACATCGCCCATCGTCAATATGCCGATCGACTCCAGTTTGCGGGCATAGCCTCTGCCTACACGCCAGAAATCCGTTATCGGCCTGTGATCCCACAGCCTGCGGCGATAACTCATCTCGTCCAGCTCTGCGATGCGCACGCCGTCGCTATCAGGCTCAGCATGCTTCGCTACTATGTCCATTGCGATCTTTGCAAGATAAAGGTTCGTGCCTATCCCGGCAGTGGCTGTGATGCCTGTGGTCTTCAGCACGTCCCTGATCATTCTCATGGCGTACTGATGCGCCGTCAGTCCGCTGGCGCTCAGATAGGATGTGATATCTATCAGCACCTCGTCTATGGAATACACCTGTATGTCCTCCGGCGCCACGTATTTCATATATACCTGGTAGATCTCGGTGCTGACTTCCATGTACTTCGCCATCCTCGGCGGTGCGATGATGTAGTCCAGCTCCAGGGACGGATCGCTTTTTAACTGTATATCATCACAGGACTTTCCCGAAAACTGCCCGCCCGGGGCTTTCCGCCTTCGCTGTCTGTTGACGTCCTTCACTTTCTGCACTACTTCAAAGAGCCTTGCCCTGCCCGATATGCCCCATGCTTTCAGCGCCGGGGACACCGCAAGACATATGGTCTTTTCCGTCCTGGACGCATCCGCCACCACGAGATTGGCAGTCATAGGATCCAGCCCCCGCTCCATGCACTCCACAGAAGCATAGAACGACTTCAGATCTATTGCGATATATGTTCTGTTTTCCATGCATTCTCCTTTCTGTGCGGTGCAATGCAGCCGTTTTAGTGCTCCAGTATCTCTATGCGTTCTGATATGAGTTTTTTCGTCTGTTCTTTAAAGTCATCTGACAGATATGACTCGTCACATGCCTGCATAAAATCCTGTTTGAGAGAGCAGAGATCTTCTATGATCTTCTCAGCTTCAGGCTCTGGTATACTGCACTTTTCAGCAAATATCATAAAATCCTTTCTCTTGAATCTGCTTTTTTTCCCGTTCATGGTCAGTGCCATCTGCTCGTTATCCTCCGGAAGAACTATATTTACAGGTAGCATATCATACGCTGGGGACAAATTGTACTTCCTGTTTCCGGGGCTGCTTTCTATCAGTGAAAAGTTTTTCAGATGCATATCCGAATTCCCTGTAATAAATGAAAAAACGATCCTCCTGAACATCTCTTCTATATCGTCAGAAGCTGATGAGGAATATTCTCTTATGATCTTTGCACATTTTTCATAAGAACCTTTGTACTTATCCATCGTCAGTCTTTCTGAAAGCTGACAGAAGTCCTCCATGGCGTACATATGTGTCATGCCGGTTTCATCTGTATATCGGTCTGTACGCTTTGTTATATATGCATACGCATCATTGTTTTTTATCAGTGCATTATCCACGGTATCGATGCCTGACATATCTGCCATACGCATTGCAAGATTCTCGAATTCCGGAAGCATTTCATACTCTTCAGTCTGTGGTTTAAGAATATATCCTGACGGATAATCAACTATCGTAAGCCTTGCTTCCGCATCTGTTGACAGATGCAGTGAAAGCTTTTTCTGCACTCCCGGCACAGTGATGCCTTTATTTATCGTCTCATTTGCCAGCTCGTCCAGCTTGTCTTTCGAAATATCGATCACTGGCATATCATCTGTCCCGAAGAATTTTTTTATACACGCTGCATGCCAGCTATGGGTCTTTTCATGTTCTGATGCATTTTCATTTATTGTCTTTCCGCAGTACAGACATTTCATATATCCTCTGCCTCCCTTATACTCACATCTCCGATACAGTCTCTGCATGACACCATAAGCAGCCCGAATCTGTCCTGATAGTCTATTTTCCAGTTCCTGTTTACGATCCCCAGCAGCCAGCCCTCTGGTATCAGCCCGTCAAAAAACGGAAACAGGACTGTAGACCGGAAAGGACTGTCTGATAACGGCATCGTCAGGCTCACTGCTACTGCGTCCTTTCGTTCAAGGTATTCATCTCTGTATCTGAATTCATATCCGTCTTCCGTCTCGGATAATACGCCTGCCGGTATCCCCTGTATGTAAACCGAAACCGTTCTGTATCCATCAGCCATATATCATCCCTCCTTTTAGCTCTTGTCATCTGACAATGTGGTTATCTTTTCTCTATGCCTTTTTCGTTTTTAGGCCGATCCACGATCAGATCGCATTTTAGCCTTAATTTTATTGATACGATATCAGATGTTTATGAACTGGCATGCAACAGATTTGTAATATCACGTTCTGCACTTCCCTCGACCATCGCCCTATACGTCACTGAATCCGAACCTTTCTCCAAGTGCCTTGAATACATCTTCTGCGGACTTCGAATCTCCGGCTTTCAGGTCTCTGAGCCCCTCATCAAGCATACGGTGTATCTCATATCTTCTGCACATCTGGTCATACTGAGCATTTGACATGATCACAAGATCTCCGCTTCCATTTTTCGTTATGAACACCGGCTCATTGTTCTTGTTACAAAACTCCGATATCTCATTATACTTATTCCTCAGATCACTACTTGGTCTTATTACAGGCATATATATCCACCTCCTTCGATACATCTCTTTTATATCATTATTATATCTTTTTATTGATAAAATATCAACTAAATATCCTCATATATAAAAACCGCAGCTGCCTTTTTACGGCAGTCTGCGGTGTTTTTGTTTGCTATGTCTTATCTGCTGTGGTCTTTCAGCTCACATCAGAACTTCACTGTTACAGGTGCTTCTGTGAAGGAGCTGAATGTTGCTGTGGCGTCCTTCAGGTAGAGGACTTCAGTGTTGTCGTCTTCCGGATCGTACATGGCTCTGAGGTCAGGGTAGTTCTCCAGCATATGTTTCTTAGGCTCGATACGGTCGTCTTTCACAACTGTCGCTGCGACCCTCAGCCACTTCTCGCCGTCGAATGCACAGAGTTCCACTTTCGGATCAGCCTGCATCTGCTTCGATACGTCTTTGACTTTGCCTGTCTGTATGTACAGCTTGTCCTCGAACATGTCGATGGTCCCGAAAGGTCTCACACGAGCCTGATCGCCATCAACAGTAGCCAGGTAATAGACTTTGCATTTCTTTAAAAAATCATATACAGTTTTCATTCGATTTTCCTCCTTTGCCTTTCAGCGTATATGGTTATTATACCGCCTTTTGCGGAAAATTCATATATCGAGTTCATGGATCATTTCATCCAGATTTCTTTTGCTGTGCAGGATCCTCAAAACAAGAATGAGACCTTCTTCATGATCAGGTATGTAACAGATCACATAGTTACCAACCGGCTTTTTTCTTATATCGGCATTCGCAATAAATCCATTGATCATTGCCGACCTCATTTCGGGAAAAGACCTGATATCATCCACTGCTTTCTGAAAAAGATCCATAAAATGCGTTGCTGCAGTTTTGTTTGACAGATCGACAGCTATATATCTGATTATGTCGTCCAGATCAGTATCTGCACTTCGTGTAAGTCTGTAACTGTATTCAAATGCCATACGTTCCCCTTATACTGCTTACAGCAGAATCCCCGTCGATCGTATCTCCCGACTCTACATCCGCAAGTCCCTCTGCTACAGCTTTCGCTTCATACATTTTACCGATCATACGCTCATAATAAGCCATCTCCATTACCACCAGACGCCCATATCCGTTCTTAGTCACATAAACAGGCCCCTGCTCCTCTGCACATTGACGCTCTATCTCAACTGTATTCTTCAGGTCTCTCATCGGTATTATTTTCATACGACCAGCTCCTTTCATATAGCTATATTATATCATAAAATATAGCTTTATACAGTTCCAAAAAAGCCACGCTGTCATTTTGCAGCAGCGATATACATTTATCTGCAGAGCTGTCCTGCCAGTGCCCGGCATACAGCGTTGTGCGGTCTTATCTCCAGAGATGCCGCGAAAGCCGCCTCTGACTCTGCAAGCCTCCCGTCGAGAGCATAGCAGATCCCCAGAGCTGTATATACTTCGTAGCATCTGCTGCATATCCTGTCATAACATGGATGCATGTCTCTGACTCTGTCAAGTATCTCGAATCCGTGTTTTCTGTCACCCGACAGGAACATCAGGAATCCATACTGACAAAGATGATCCGGTCGCACTATCCTGTCTTCACTGCGATGTATCCGCATCACAGCATCTATGCCCTGACATGCTGCAGCTTCCGCATCAGCGGTTTTGCCCCTGAGCATCAGACACATCGACAGCCAGCCGTAATTATCTATATCGAAAGGTTCCTTCGATATGAGTTTTCTCAGGATCTTCGCAGCGCCTCTGTAGTCACGGTCCATCGTATATATTATCGCGCGCAGCTGCTCGCCTTCGGATGATGCCGCAGATTCCGCCATACAGCGTGCTTTGAACATCTTTCCCGCCTCGACAGCAAGCCTTGCAGAAACACACATATACCCGTCATTCAACCGCGACAGCTTTCCGGCTTTCTTTATTTCTCCCAGCGTTTTTGACGCATCGCTGAAATGGCCGTTCACCATCTGTATCTCCATAAGGAGCGTCAGCCATTCCGGATTCCTGCCCCCGCTGGCTATTGATGACTTAAGAAAAGATATCGCTTCTTCAGACCTTCCCTGCTTGCACATACAGACTGCCATCTCGTAAAAGCAGGGCTTTTCTTTTGCCGGCCTTGTCTTCAGCTTCTTCTCATAAATAGCTTCCGCCTTTTTGTAATCACCATTACGCACAGCCTGCATACTGCAGAGCTCGTATGTATCTCTTTCGCTGCCTCCCCGTCTCAGGAATTCAGCTATATCTGCCGCAAAACCATCGTCCAGCCCCAGTTCCAGTTCGCATCCGGCTCTCATAAGAAAGCAGTCCCTGGCCCGGGTGTTCAGTATCACCTCATCGCAGTATTCCAGAGCCTTCTGCCAGTTGTCCTCGTACATCTCGCGTTCTATCAGGCTGATAAGCGCGATGCTGCTGTACGGATCAGCGTCATGAGCCCTCTCGTAACATTCCTTCGCACGTTCCTCATGGTATTCGGAGTTCTCATGTATCTCTCCCAGCATCACCCACAGATCAGCCGATCCAGGCACACATGCCAGCGCCTTGTTCAGCTCCCTGACCATAGTGATCACTCTTGCCCCGTTCTCTTCCATCACAGCAAAGTAGCGGACGAATACAGCCTCAGGAAAACCTTCTTCCAGATAGCTTTCCTGCCTGTCACGATCCTGTTCCTCCTGTATGATAACGTAATATATGTCCTCAGCATCTCTGTAACGTTCTTCCATCTCTGCGATCTGCCCTTCCAGATATCTGGTATACATATCCGGTACCATACTCCGCAGTGCTCTGATTTCCTTCTTTGCCTGATCTGCATCTCCGGCGTCTATGGATGCCTTTGCCATGAAATACAGTGCCTTATCTGCTATCTGTCCGTCCTCCGCAGCCAGCCTGAACAGTTCATGGGCAGGCTCAGGTT
>CAKQNZ010000118.1 GCA_934255435.1 uncultured Clostridia bacterium
TCGCAAGCTGGAGGGTTTTGCAAGGGAAAACAATGTAGAAGCCAGGATAGTGGAGCCGCCGGAGCTTTACGAGCTGCAGCCTGATATCGGAGAAGATGTCAAGGCAGTGCTCTGGGTGCCGGAAGGCGGTATCACGACGCCGTTCACTGTGACATTCGCACTGGCGGAAAACGCACATCACAACGGCGTTTCATTCAGGAAAGAAGCAGAGGTCACAGATATAAAAAAGCTTGAAGATGAAGACGGAAAGCCGTATTTTGAAGTGTCAGCAGGCGGAGAGACTTACCTTTGCAGGATGATCGTCAACTGTGCAGGCGGATGTTCAGACAGGATAAACAATATGGTTTCGGAAAACCACTATCATATAATACCTCGTTTCGGCGCTCATGTGGTGCTGGACCGCAAGATATCGGACAAGCTGACCACGACGCTGATGGAGACTCCTCACGATCTGCCGGGAGGCGGTCATACCAAGGGTATGGCTATAATCCCGACAACAGGAGGGACCATGATCCTGGGATGTGACGCTACAGAGGTGGACGATCCGGATTTCACTGCCACGAGAAGGGCGTCTGTGGATCAGATAATCGACTACTTCAAAGCAGCCTGGAAATACCTGCCGCTGGACGGGGACGAGTTCCCGATGGAGTCGGTGATAGGTATATTCGGAGGATGCAGACCTCATGCTGATACCAATGATTTCGTCATAGGAGAGGCTGAGGATGCGCCGGGATTCGTCAACGCCGGAGGCACAGAATCGCCGGGATTCACATCTGCAGTAGCGATAGCAAGGCATGTGACAGGCATCGTCGTTGAGAAACTTTCCGCAGAGAAAAACGAGGACTTCGATCCATACAGGAAAGCAAAGAAAGTCTTCAGGACCATGAGCAATGAAGAACGCAGGCAGGCTATAGCCGAGGATCCTGATTACGCCAGGATCGTATGCCGGTGCGAGATGGTGACGGAAGCTGAGATACGTGATGCCATACGCAGACCTCTAGGCGCACGCAGCGTATCGGAAGTCAAGCTGCGTACCCGTGCAGGCATGGGCAGATGCCAGGGCGGATTCTGCGGTCCGCGTGTAGTAGAGATACTTTGCGAGGAGCTGGGGATCACGCCGCTTGAAGCTACCCAGTGCGGCGGAGAGTCGCAGATACTTGTTAGACAGGCATGCAGCGGGGAGGGACTGGAATGAGAAATATAGATCTTGTGATAATCGGTGGCGGTGCAGCAGGCATGGCGGCTGCCGTAAGTGCATACAAGTCAGGAGTCAGAGACATCCTGATAATAGAACGTAACGGATATCTGGGCGGCGTGCTCCAGCAGTGCATACACAACGGATTCGGACTGCACAGATTCGGCGAGGATCTGACAGGCGTTGAATTTGCAAGGAAGTACCGTGATATGGTGGAGGAACTGGATATACCATATATGCTGGATACTTTCGTCATAGAGATGAACGATCAGCGTCAGATAACAGCCGTGAATCCTGAGGAAGGTCTGATACAGATACAGGCGAAAGCCATAGTCCTTGCTATGGGATGCAGGGAACGCACCAGGAACAACCTGCTGATACCGGGGACCCGTGGAGCAGGCATACTGACAGCCGGTTCGGCCCAGAGATATCTCAACATCAACGGATATCTGCCGGGCAGAAAAGTAGTGATCCTGGGTTCCGGAGATATCGGCCTCATAATGGCCCGTCAGTTCGTGCTGGAAGGTGCAGAAGTCGAAGCCGTGGTGGAAGTCATGCCGTATTCGGGCGGACTGCCCCGCAATATGAAACAGTGCATCGAGGATTTCGATATCCCGGTATACTATGAGTCCACAGTTTCGGAGATAAAAGGCAAAGAAAGAGTATCTTCCGTAGTTGTCAGTCGTGTGGATGAAAACAGGAGACCTGTACCGGGAACCGAATTTGAGATAGAATGTGATACACTTATGATATCGGCAGGGCTCATACCTGAAAACGAACTGACAGAACAGGCAGGCATAGAGATATCAAAAGGAACTAAAGGTGCGACAGTGACAGAGGACCTGCAGACATCAGTACTGGGATTTTTTGCATGCGGTAATGTGCTCCACGTCCATGACCTTGTGGACTTCGTTGCAGCAGAGGCAGAGGAAGCAGGCGCACATGCAGCCGGATATATACTTTCAGGAGCAGCGGACGGCGGCGACATCATAAAAGTAATGAGCGGCGACGGCACAGGTGCAGCAGTGCCTCAGCTGATACACCGTGGCACACGGCAGGAAAAGGTATCTCTGATGTTCCGTCCGAAAAACAAATACAGGGACGTTACTGTGAAGGCAGTGAGCGGGGATGAGATCATCGCTTCGAAAAAACTCATCGCAGTGACACCGGGAGAAATGATAAAGCTGGATATACCGGCGTCAAAACTCAGCGATGCAGCAGACAGCATCACAGTTTCACTTGAAGGAGGTGTGATCTGATGGCAGAAAACACGACAGAAATGATCTGTATCAACTGTCCGAGAGGATGTCTGATGCAGATAACCAGAAGCGGCAGCGACATATCAGTCAGCGGCAATTACTGCAGCAAAGGCGTGACTTATGCAAAGCAGGAGACGACATCGCCGCAGCGTGTACTGACAGTGCTCATGAGACCTGAAGGAGCGACAAGACCTCTCAGCGTCAGGACCGACAGACCTGTACCAAAAGAACTGCTGAAAAAATGTGCACGGACGATATACAGCGTCCATCCGGAACTTCCGGTAAAATACGGAGACATACTCATAGAGAACCTCTGCGGTACAGGAGCCAATGTGATAGCCACCGCAGATATGGAAAAACAGTAAATTATAAAAACCATGTAAAGACAGAGATGCCGGTACATGGTTTTTTATTTCTATCAATAATTGACAAAATATGGTAAAAATACTAAAATGAAGATGTGCCACCAGAGACACGGGTGGGCGGTTGGTTCCTTCTTCGCAGAAGGACCACGATCCTTCTGACTAAGTATTCTTCCTGTATAAGGCAGATACAGAAAGGAGGGATGTACTTATGAGTGATTATGAAATACTATCATTGACTCTTATGATGCTAAGCATCGTAGTTACGTTATTGGTAGCTTTAATAAACAACTCAAAAAAGTAACCGCCTTGTGGTTCATTAAGGCGGTTACTCATCAATAATCGTTTTCGAACCAACCGTCTGCCGGTGGCACTTTTTATACATTGATTTTAACAAACAGTTCATAGATTGTCAATACGGCAGCTTTTCCTTTTTTTGGATATGTACATTTTGCATAAATTTTCCGTGTCCCCTGAAAGCGAACCTGAGCAAGGCTCTGCATATAAATGTATAGTAGCAGGAGGTAATGCTATGAACAGAAAAGGAATCGACATATCGGCGCACAACGGCAGTGTCGATATGAAAAAAATAAAAGCTGAAGGTATAGATTTTGTAATGATCCGTGCATCATACGGGAATGGTCACGAAGATACGAGATTCAGAGAAAACGTGAAGAAATGTAATGCTGCAGGTATGCCCTGGGGAGCATATCACTATTCATATGCACTCAGCGCATCCGAGGCAAAGAAAGAAGCAAGGAAATTTCTGAAGATCGTAAAGCGTGTGAAAGGAAGATCGTATCCTCTTGTAGTGGATATCGAAGATGCAGACGGATACAAGAGAAAACGTGGTATGTCGGTAAAAGATGAGATACCTGTGATAAAGACATTCCGCAAAGTGATCGGAGAAGACCTGATGCTGTACTGCAATCTGTCATATTACAAAACGCTGGTCAAGGCAGCACCGGCGTTGATAGTTCCTATGGATCTTTGGCTGGCACACTGGAAAGTCAGCAAACCGGGCGCAGAGTGTCAGATGTGGCAGTATACGTCGGAAGGAAAAGTCAAGGGTTCATCATCACGGACAGACCTGAACAGGTGTTATAAGGACTATACAGGCTCGGACTCCACCACAAAGCCGGAGAAAAAGCCTTTGAGTAAAGGTCAGGAAGTGATACTGCAGACTGCGCTCAAAGTGCGTGTCGGAGGCGGGACAAATTTCAGATGGAAAAAGAGGAAAGAACTCACAGCAGACGGCAGGAAGAACGCCATGCCAGGCACACATGCAGTACTGAAAAAAGGAACGTCATGCACGATACTGTCTGTCGTGAAGAAATCCGGCGAGGTCTGGATACAGATCCCAAGCGGATTCATCTGTGCATCAAAAGGCGGCAGCAGGTATGTGAAATAGGAGGTCGGCATGGACGCAGGGATAATAATAGCCATAATAACTGCAGGCTGCGCACTGCTGGGCTCCATCATAGGCAGCGTCAAAGCGAACAAGATAGCAGTCTACAGGATAGACCAGCTGGAACGCAAAGTCGACAAACACAACAACCTTGTGGAGCGAATGTATCATGCAGAAGAAGAGATAGCACTGAACCGCAACGACATAAACGCAGCAGCACACCGGATAACAGAACTGGAAAACAGATGACAAACATCCCCCAGCCCGCAGTAGCGGACGGGGGATACATATTATGATAATGAAAAAAGTTACTGTGAAGTAAATAACAGTAACAACGCCAAAGGCGATGTTCTCACTTTAAAAAAATACAAATAAGGCGCATCGTTATTCAGTTCGGCTCGTGTATGGTCTTCCGGGACCGTAAAAAAACAAGAAGTATGTTGAAATATCTGCCATGTGATAGTAGAATAAATTATCAGACAAAAAAAGAAACCCGCATAAGCGAGTTGTTCCACAACATGTGGAGCCACAATGGGCGATTAGAAAAATTCTTTATTTGAACTTGTAGTGTGATTTCATATGGTAGTCAATACTGAAACCATTTACATGATATAGGTTATAAACGGATTTGTCAATTCTTTTTAAGTAAATTTTGGAGGAGTTAATGAAAAAATATTATCTTGGACTTGATATAGGAACTAATTCTGTTGGATGGGCAGTAACAGACCCATCATATAATCTTGAACGTTTCCGTAAAAAAGATATGTGGGGCATACGCCTTTTTGAGCAGGCTGAAACTGCTGCAGAGAGAAGGATGAAAAGGACTAACCGGAGAAGACTGCAGCGGAGGAATCAGAGGATAGATCTGCTTCAGGAGCTTTTTTCTGAGGAAATGTCCAAAACAGACGATACATTCTTTTTAAGAATGAATGAGAGCAGGCTGCACATAGAGGACAAGTCAGTACAGGTGAAATACCCGCTTTTCACTGATGATGATTACACAGACATCGACTTCTATAATGAATATCCTACTATGTATCATCTGAGAAAAGAACTTATGGAGTCTTCTGAGCCCCATGACATACGACTGGTGTATCTCGCACTGCATCATATCATAAAATATCGTGGCCATTTTCTCATAGACGGAGATCTGAACAGTGCTAAAAGTTTTGATGATGTATTTAAAAAGCTTATGGAGGCGGTAAAAGGTGAACTTGATATAGATGTCGATGTACAGTCACCTGATAGTATAGAAGAGATACTGAGAGACAGGACCATGGCACGTTCTGTGAAAGCGAAACTTCTTGAAAAAGAATTTATCCTGAATCCAGGTGAAGCGGATAAGGACACACAGAAAAAACTAAAAAACGCTGTGAAGCAGATATGCATATTTACAGCCGGCAATAAAGGTGATCTGAAGAAACTGTTTTTTACAGAGAATCTTGACGATGTCGAAAAACCAGGGTTCAAGTTTTCTGATACAGGATTCGACGAGGAGATCCTGCCTGAACTTGAATCAAAGATACCAGATCAGCTCAATGTAGTACAGTCCATAAAGGCTGTTTACGACTGGAGCATTCTTGTGGATATCCTTGATGGGGAGGAGTATCTGTCAGCAGCCAAGGTAAAGCAGTATGATGAACATAAGGCGAATCTGAGGACTCTCAGAAACATAATGAAAAAATACTGCGACAGAAAGATATGGGACGAGTTTTTCAATGACAAAAACGGCAAGGATAACTACGCAGCATATATCGGACATGTCAGGAAAAACGGGAAAAAGTACGATGTCAAAAAATGCTCTGACGAAGATTTCTATAAAAAACTGAAAGGGATACTTGGAAAGATAACGCCTGACAGTGATGATGCAGCAGTTTTGGAGGATCTGATAAGCAAGACTGAGGCACAGATACTGCTGCCGCTGCAGCGAAGCAAGGACAACGGCGTTGTGCCGCATCAGGTACACAAGGCAGAGCTGCAGATGATACTTGATAATGCATCCGGATATCTCTCGTTTTTGAAACAGCAGGATGAAGATGGGCACACTATCGCTGAAAAAATAACAGATATATTTTCATTCCGCATACCATACTATGTGGGACCTCTCAGCGACAGACATAAGTCGGAAGGTTCCAACTCGTGGATAGTAAGGAAAGAAGACGGGCGGATATACCCATGGAATTATAAACAGAAAATCGATATGGAAAGTTCCAATGAGAAATTCATACGCCGTATGACGAACAAATGCACATATCTGCTGGGAAAAGATGTCCTGCCTAAAAACTCGATGCTGTATCAGAAATTCATGGTACTGAATGAACTGAACAATCTCAGGATACGTGGAAAGAAAATAAACGAAGGACTGAAGCAGAGGATATACGAGGAACTGTTCTGCAAGTGTACGAAAGTCACAGGTGCAAAACTTCTCACATATCTGAGGGCGCATGAAGACAGTGAACTTTCGGCAGAGGACCTAAGCGGATTCGACAAGGACTTCAAAGCTTCATTATCCGCATACCTTGATTTTG
>CAKQNZ010000119.1 GCA_934255435.1 uncultured Clostridia bacterium
GGCCAGGGAATTTATTTTTCTGGAATATTTCATAATCGACAGAGGATATATGTGGGATACGATACTTGATATACTTGCTGAGAAAGTAAAAGAAGGCGTGGAAGTGCGTCTTATGTACGATGGTACATGTACACTGTCGCTGCTGCCGAAGAACTATCCGGAACAGATGAAGAAACTCGGAATAAAGTGCCGTGTGTTTTCTCCTATGATGCCGTTTCTTTCCACTCATCAGAACAACAGGGATCACCGGAAGATACTGGTCATCGACGGCCAGGTGGCATTCACCGGCGGCGTGAATCTTGCGGATGAATATATAAACAGGCGTGAGAGGTTCGGCCACTGGAAAGATACTGCCATAATGGTGAAAGGCGAAGCGGTGAACAGTTTTACGATAATGTTCCTTCAGATGTGGAACATATCAGAACATACAAGGACAGACTATGATAAGTATATGCGTTTCAGCCATGAGCCTGATCATTCCATGAGAAACGGCGGGTACATCGTGCCTTACGGAGACAGTCCTTTCGACCATGAGGAAGTCGGCAAAAAAGTATATCTGGATATCATCAACAATTCCAAGGAATATGTAGACATAATGACACCATATCTTATACTTGATGAAGAGATGACTAATGCTCTGGTGTATGCAGCCCAGAGGGGCGTCGTTGTGAGGATGATACTGCCCCACATACCTGACAAGAAGTACGCATATCTTCTTGCCAGGACACATTACGAAGAGCTGATCAGTCAGGGTGTGAAGATATACGAATATACTCCGGGATTCGTTCATGCCAAAGTCTTTTCCAGCGACGGTGAAAAAGCTGTCGTAGGGACTATAAATCTGGATTTCAGGAGTCTGTATCTGCATTTTGAATGTGCAGCATACATATGGAAAAACCCTGTTATCGAGGATATAAACAGGGACTTCAAAGATACGCTTGGCAAATGCAGACAGATGACCCTGGAGGACTGTCGCAGATACAGCAGGGCAGGAAAATTTTTCGGGAAAGTACTGCGCTTCATAGCACCGCTTATGTGATCATATACAGGAGGTTTATTATGATTTTTAAAAATATAACTGTTCTGGATGAGGATTTCGGAATAAAAGAAAATATCTGTGTAAAAGTAACAGATGACAGGATAACATATACCGGAGAAAATGTACCGGCTGACATACCGGAAGACGAGAGAGTCTACGATGGAAAAGGCAAGCTCCTTATGAGCGGATTTTACAATGCTCACGGGCACTCGCCGATGTCTCTTATGAGAGGATACGGAGAGAACATGTCCCTTCAGGACTGGCTGAATAAAAAGATATTTCCATTCGAAGACAAGCTGGACAGTGAGGCTGTATACTGGGCGACGATGCTCACCATGGCAGAATCATTCAGATTCGGCATCGTTTCCACCAGCGATATGTACTACTTCTGCGAAGATATGGCAAGAGCCGTCATCGAAAGCGGTGCAAAGGCCAATATCGCAAGATCTCTGACGAACTTCACCGGTGAAACACCGGAATCCATGGAGAGTTTCAGGGAGGCGGTGGACTTTTATGCGAAATATCATGATACTGCAGACGGCAGGCTCAAAGTCGATATGAGTCTCCATGCGGAATATACATCGGATTTTGCAACTGCAAAGGCACTGGCTGATCATGCGAAGACAATCGATACGGTGATGCAGATACATGTATCGGAAACGGTCTCCGAACATGAAGGCTGCATCCAGCGTCACGGGCTGACGCCTGCGGCTTATCTCGAAAAAGCAGGACTCTTCGATGTTCCTGCCATAGCGGCGCACTGTGTACACTCGACTGATGAGGATCTTGAAATTTTCAGAGAGAAAGGTGTTACAGTAGCAGCAAACCCTGTCAGCAATATGAAGCTGGCAAGCGGTATATGCGATGCTGCAAATGTTCTGGAACACGGAGTCAATCTTGCGATAGGTACCGACAGTGTAGCCAGCAATAACAGCCTGAATTTTGCAGAAGAAATGAAAGTGCTGGCGATAGGCAGCAAGATAGCAAGAAAAAATCCTTCCGCACTTTCACCGCAGCAGATACTGCGGGCAGCTACACTCGGCGGAGCAAAAGCACAGAAAAGAAACGACTGTGGCTCCGTAAAAGAAGGAGGCAAGGCTGATCTCATTGTGTTCGATATTTCACATCCGAATATGCATCCTGTTCACGATATCATCAACAATATGGTGTATTCTGTTTCAGGTGATGAGATCATTATGACGATGATAGATGGAAAGATCGTATATGAGAATGGAGAATATACGACCCTCGATATCGAAAAAGTTATTTACAAAGCAGAAGAAGCGACTATAAAAATACTGGAAAGGCTCTGATCATGGCTAACAAATCACTTGTAAAAGGTGCAGCCGTACTGGCTGTGGCTGGAATATTCGTTAAAGTCCTCGGTGCGGCATTCAGGATACCGCTGGCAAACTATATAGGCACAGAAGGTATGGCGAATTATTCGCCGGCGTACTACCTATATGCGTTCATACTTGTAATAGCGACGGCCGGTCTTCCGGTAGCTATCTCGAAGATGGTATCAGAAAGATGTGCTGTCGGACAGTTCAGAGAAGCTGAACGTGTCTTCAAGATATCGAGGACGCTGATGATAGTCATCGGCATAGTCGGATTCTGTCTGCTGTTCTTTTTCAGCGATTTTATCGCAGGACTGATAAACATCAAAGGGGCATCTCTTTCGATGAAGGCTACAGCGCCTGCACTTCTGCTGGTGCCTATGATGTCATCATACAGAGGATATTTCCAGGGCATGCAGAACATGGTGCCTACTGCGGTATCGCAGGTCACAGAGCAGGTATTCAGAGTTGCGATAGGACTTGCAGCGGCATATTTCATGATGAATTCAGCTATCATCGCATCAGATTACAAAGATATAGAACGTGGTGCTGCAGGCGGATGTTTCGGTGCTTCTGCAGGCGCCATAGGGGGACTGCTCACTGTACTGATAATCTATCTCATATCACACAGACAGCTCAAAGACCGTATACATCGTGACAGAACGACTGAACACGAATCATCTTCGAGCATACTGAAAAGAATAGTGATAATAGCGGTGCCGATAACTATAGGAGCTACGATAATGCCCCTTGTCAATCTCATAGATGCAGCGATCGTAAAAAGCAGGCTTCTTGATGCAGGTTTCAGCAACTCCATGGCCAACGACATATACGGTCAGCTTACAGGTCTTGCTGAACCTATAATAGGATTCCCGCAGGTGCTGATATCTGCTATAGTTGTCAGCCTTGTGCCTATGGTGGCAGCCGCCAACAGACTCAGAAACAAAGACGATTTGCAGAAAAGCATATCTATGGGTCTGAGATTTTCCATGATACTGGCATTCCCGTGTGCCGCAGGCCTGCTGGTGCTGGCGGCTCCTGTACTGATGCTGCTGTATCCGGCTCAGAAAGCAAGCGCCATGAATGCTGCGCCATGTCTTCAGGTAATGGCCATCAGCTTCATACTCCTTGCTCTGATAAATACCATGACAGGTATACTGCAGGGTATAGGCAAACAGGTATATCCGGTAATATACTTGTTTACTGGTATGATCTTCAAGCTTGGCGTGACCTGGGTGCTTACTGCGGTTCCGTCCATAAATATCATAGGCGCTGCAATAGGAACAACGACAGCATATATAGTTGCTGCATTCCTTGACTTCCGTGCAATGATGAGATTCACAAAAGTCAGACTCCCGCTGAAACTTATAATCGTAAAGCCGCTTGTAAGTGCGGCAGTAATGGCTGTACCGGTATATTTCGTTTACAAAGGAGTCTTCGCACTTCTTGGCAGCAATTCACTGGCAACGCTTCTGGCGATAATCGCAGGAGTAGTGGTGTATGCGCTGATGATCATAAAAATCAAGGCGGTAACAAGAGACGAACTTATGCTGAATCCTCTGGGACGCAAAGCTGCTGTATTATGCGATAAACTGAGATTGTGGTAAAAGCCTGAAATGCTTATGATTTAATCCGTTTTATAAGCGAATTTTCTTGACAAACCCATTGAAAAATGGGAAAATAGAACGCAGGACAGTGATGTTTGGTCCTGTAGGAAACAAATGATTTTGTTTATTTTTTTAAGGAGGATATATAGATGAATAAAGCTGAATTAGTAGCTGCAATAGCAGAAAAAACTGATCTTAAAAAGAAGGACGCCGAGATGGCTGTGAGCGCATTCGTATCAAGTGTTGAAGAAGCGCTCGTCAAGGGTGACAAAGTCCAGCTGATCGGATTCGGAACTTTCGAAGTCCGTGAAAGAAAAGCAAGACAGGGCAGAAATCCAAGAAAGCCGGGCGAAGTTATCAAGATCGCTGCTTCAAAAGCTCCTGTGTTCAAAGCAGGAAAGGCTCTCAAGGATGCTGTTAATAAATAAATCGGATTTAAAGAGTAACGTCACCGTTGCTCTTTTTTTCAACGGACCTTCCCCACAGAACAGGAGACGGTAAAATGAGAATAGATAAATTTCTAAAAAATTCCAGGATAATAAAACGGCGCACAGTTGCCAAAGACGCCTGTGAACAGGGTCACATAACTGTGAATGGAAAAACTGCGAAGCCCGGTACCGAAGTGAAAGAAGGCGACAACATATTCATCCAGTTCGGGAACGGCAGCCTGAATGTAGAGGTGACAGAGCTTCTTGAATCATGCAGGAAGGAAGACGCAGTCAGAATGTACAAGGTCATTGAATAGACAGGACCTTGTACATTTCTTTTTGACGCAAAAAAGAGTTAAATTTACCGGTGATTAGTGATATAATACAAAAGAGGTATAATATATGATAAATTTTACAAAATACCACGGATGCGGTAATAATTTCATAATAGTAAGAGAAGATGATGTCAGAGGATACGACTACAGCCAGCTTGCTCTGGACATGTGTAGCGTCAGTACAGGGATAGGTGCAGACGGACTTATCGTAGTGCGTGAGGAACCTGCTCTTGAAATGGTATTCTACAACATGGATGGCAGCAGGGCTCCTATGTGCGGCAACGGCATCAGATGTTTTGCAGCGTACTGCTACGACAATGGGATCTGTCGCAGCAAGGAATATCCTGTTGAAACACTGGCGGGGATTATGGTAGTAAACGTGATAAGCACAGATCCGTTCATGGTGCGTATAGACATGGGCAGACCGCTGTTTGAACCGGCATCTTTCGGGGTAGTGGACGATGCAGACGAGTTCATGTCCAGGACACTGCATACGACAGAAGGCGACTTCACAGTCAGCAGTTGCTTCATGGGTACTGTACATACAGTCGTATGGGTGGATAAATATCCTTCGGAGACAGCAGCTTCACAGCTTTCGAATCATCCGGTATTCACAGAAAAGACTAATGTCAATTTCGTCAGATATATAGACCGCAGTACGCTTGAGATCAAAACATTCGAGCGTGGCGTAGGCTTCACCTGTGCATGCGGCACCGGAGCCTGTGCATCCCTTGTGATGGGAATAAGAGAAGGCAGGACTGACCGCAAAGTGACAGTGATACTGCCTTACGGCAGACTGATAATAGAACAGCTCGACGATGGTACCGTGATGATGACAGGACCTGCAGTCAGAGTAGCTGAAGGGACTTATTATTGAAACAGGAGGGGTTCATATGATCAAAGGATCTATCGTAGCACTGATAACTCCGTTCTGTGAAGACGGAAGTGTGAACTACAGTAAGCTCGAAGAGCTTGTGGAATGGCATATCCAGGAAGGCACAGACGGGATACTCGTACTTGGGACAACAGCAGAGACACCGACTCTCGAAGAAGAAGAGGAGGACCAGATCGTACGGACAGTAAAACGTAAAGCATCAGGACGTATCCCTGTTATAGCAGGAAGCGGTGGCAATAATACACAGCTGAGCATAGACAAAAGCATAGCTTATCAGAATCTGGGAGCCGATGCACTGCTTGTGATAACTCCATATTACAATAAAACCAACAAAGAGGGACTGAAACAGCACTTCATTTCTGTTGCAGATGCTGTGGACATTCCGATTCTTGTTTACAATGTTCCGGGCAGGACCAATATGTCGGTGCCTTTTGACGTCATGGAGGAACTCAGCAGACATAAAAATATCGCCGGTATCAAAGAAGCCAGCGGCAACATGTCCCTGGCTGCTAAATATTCAACGCTCATAAATGATGATTTCAATATATACAGCGGCAACGACGACATAACAGTACCGATCATGTCAATGGGAGGAGCCGGCACGATATCAGTGCTTGCCAATATACTGCCCAAAGAGACTCATGAGATGGCTATGGCGTACTGGAACGGAGATACAGAAAAAGCTGCACAGATGCAGAAATATTATCTTGATTTCATAAACCATCTGTTTATCGAAACAAATCCGATACCTGTCAAAGAAGCGATGAATATGGCAGGAATGAACGTCGGCGGATACAGGATGCCTCTGTATCCTATGGCAGATGAAAACAAAAAGAAGCTGGCTGAGTCGATGAAAGCGATTGGCCTGCTGAAATAACAAGGAGGACTTTTTATAAATGAAAGTAATTATTCTCGGAGCCGGAGCAATGGGTAAAGTGC
>CAKQNZ010000120.1 GCA_934255435.1 uncultured Clostridia bacterium
GAATACACATGCATCCTTATCACACGCCAGTGGTTCGTCGCCATCGGAACCTCCGCCGGAACCGTCTGCCGGTGCATCTTCGACATCTCCGAACAGAAGACACTTCTTAGGACACTTGTCGATACATGCTCCGCACTTGACACACGCATCTGTATCAACTTCCCATGTCTTGGTTTTTCTGTCAACAGTGATAGCGTCCGCAGGACATGTCTTTGCACAGAGTCCGCAGAATACACATTCTGACTTTTTGCATGCAAGATCAGCATCTGCTGATGAATCGTCCTGGCTTCCACCGCCACCTTTGACCTCGATCTCGTATGTATCAACGACCTTCACCGAATCAGGTTCTGTATATTTCTGTTCCATCGTAAGACAGCTCTTAGGACACTCAGCAACGCAGTAGCCACACTGGATACACTGCATTCTTTCGATTTCCCATTTTCCTGCTTTACGATCGACTTTTATAGCATTTGCCGGACATTTCTTGTCACATATGCCGCAGAGGATACAGCTGTCAGTATCAATGCCGATAGCACCTCTTGTTCTCTCCTGCCATTCTCTTTCAACTACAGGATACATCAGTGTAGCAGGCTTGTTGAACAAACTTTTCATTACTGTTTTTGCAAATTTAAAAGCTCCCATCTGCCCACCTACCTTTCTGTACAGCTGATACAAGGGTCGATCGTGAGTATGAGGATAGGCACATCTGCCAGATCGCAACCCTGAAGAGTTTTAACTAATGCAGGTATATTCATGTTGGTCGGAGTCCTTACACGCATTCTCTTCAGGAACTTTGAACCTGCTCCCTTTGCATAGTAGAATGCTTCGCCTCTCGGCTGTTCTATCCTTGTGATGAATTCTCCGTCAACATTGCCTTTGACATTGACGCTTACAGGACCGTCAGGTATCTTAGCTACGGCCTGTGATATAAGGTCTATGGACTGGAATATCTCACCGATCCTGACTTTGCATCTTGCATAGCAGTCGCCTGCTTCTTCGATCACCGGCTCGAAATCGAGCTGGTCATATACTCCGTTACCGCTGGTAAGTCTCATATCCTGTACTACGCCGGATCCTCTCGCAACAGGACCTACTGCACAGAGTTCTTCAGCATCTTTCTTTGAAAGCACGCCTACTCCGCACATCCTGTTCTTGACAGAAGAATCCTCGATGAATACTTTTGTGATCTCCTGTATTTCTCCCTTGAGACCATTGAGTATGTCAACTATCTCGCCAAGGGTTTCATTGTCTATATCCTTACGCATTCCGCCGACTTTACAGATGGAGAATATTACTCTGCCGCCTGTGGTTTTTTCAAGGATATCGAGAATAGTTTCTCTTATCCTCCAGCAGTGCATGAACAGACTTTCGAATCCGAATCCGTCTGCCAGAAGCCCCAGCCAGAGCATATGGCTGTGAAGTCTTGAAAGTTCTTCAAGTATAGTTCTGAGATATTCAGCTCTTTCAGGTACTTTTACGTCCATAGCACCTTCAACAGCTGCACAGTATCCCCAGCCGTGTCCGAAACTGCAGATTCCGCATATACGTTCGATGACATAGGCCATCTGATTGTAATCCCTTGTTTCCACCAGCTTTTCAAGACCTCTGTGGATGAATCCGATAGAAGGTATTGCCTCTACGACTGTTTCATCTTCTACTACCAGGTCAAGATGCACCGGTTCCGGAAGTACCGGATGCTGTGGTCCGAAAGGAATGATTGTTCTTTTACCCATAAAATTCTCACCTTCCTTTCTTATTTGTTAGGGTTCCATGGAGTAGGTTCTGCAACCTTGAAGAATTTACCTTCATAGTCAAGAGCCATATGTGCAAACTTGATTCCGAACAGATCGTGCATTTCATTTTCATAAATAAATGCCGGCCAGAAATCACCTGTTATACTCTCGACCTGCTCTCCCTGTGATACCGTTAATCTTAAATTGGTAAGCATATGGTCTTTATCGAATGAATAGATTGTAGCACAAGCCTGTGCAAACCTGTATCCCTTTGCCTTGAGATCCTTTACTTTCGTAAGGAGCTGGGAAGAATCGATCGGTAAGAATTTCTGCTTGACATTTACTTTTACGCTGTCTGCCATTATTTTTCCCCTCCTTCAGTATTTTCAGCTGCGGCTGGTATTCCTTTGACCATGTTGTCACGCTTCTGCTGAAGAACAGCAAGCCCTTTCACAACGCCGTCTATTATAGCCTCAGGTCTCGCAGCACATCCCGGAACATATACGTCCACAGGGATAACAGTGTCTACACCACCGAGGATATTGTAACAGTCTTTGAATACGCCGCCTGAGCATGCACAGATACCTACAGCAACAACTACTTTCGGTTCAGGCATCTGCTCGTATGTCTGTCTTACAACATCTTTGTTCTGTTCGTTTACAGAACCTGTTACAAGAAAAATATCTGCGTGTTTAGGATTTCCAGTATTTATGATACCGAATCTCTCCACATCGTACATAGGTGTAAGACATGCCAGAACTTCTATATCACATCCATTGCAGCTGGATCCATCATAATGTATTAGCCATGGTGACTTTGTTATATATGACATTTTACACCTCCTTAAATAATATACAGTACAAATATATTGACCATGCCGAGAATAAGTGAAACGATCCACGCCGATTTGAACGCAAACTGCCACTTCATTCTTGCAAAGCAGTTGTCAATGAGTATTTCGAGGAAATATGTCAGCAGACATACTATCACACCGATAACATATCCCAGTACAGTTCCGTTCGCAAAGAACAGGAATACGAAACCGAGAAGGAATATATTTTCGTACCAATGTGAGATCTCTATGAATCCCAGTGTCCTGCCTGAAAATTCAGTAGTAAGACCCTTAACGAGTTCCTGATGTGCATGGTGCGACATACTAAGGTCGAAAGGCGACTTTCTGAATTTGATAGTCAGTATGTACAGGAATCCGAAGAATATCCCGATAAGATGCAGGAACGGCATAGATGAGCCTGTCACTACGTCTCTTACTGAGAAACTTCCTGTGTACATATAGAATCCTACGATAGTCATAAGTACCATAGGTTCATATGCCATCATCTGCAGAAGTTCACGCTCTGCACCTATCTCAGCATACGGCGAGTTTGACGAGTATGCTGCGATGATAAGGAATGCACTTGCCAGTGTCAGCGTGAATATCACCAGAAGCATATCTCCTCCGGCAAAGAACAATGCGCCTGAAACGATAACAAACAGAACGAATATCATTACATAGAAGTCCTGTACATTTGTAGCTGTTACCCTTTCCTTTTCAAACAGCTTGAACACATCATAGAACGGCTGCAGAAGAGAAGGTCCCTTTCTGCCCTGCATCCTTGCCGATATCTTGCGGTCGAAACCTGCAAGCAGTCCGCCTGCAAACGGTGCCAGGATAAGGTATGCAACAACTGATATTACAATTTTAATAATCATTTATGAAGCACCTCCTAACAATGTAATGAGCGAACCTATCATTAAACCGATTCCCATGATCAGCATCACTGTCGTAAGGACAGCTCCGATCAGGTTCATCTTCTTTTCACCAAAGTATTTTTCCATGTGCCAGTTTCTCAGACTGAACTGTACATCCTTCTGCATAGATCCCACGAACGTCCTGTTGTCTCCCTCGTTCACACCTGAAAGATAAATAGGAACGATCTTCTTCTTTGTCTTTCCGAAGAACAGGCCAGCAAGAACAACTATAGCAGCCACCATGATGCACATGATTATCATATTGTCAGATGACATGATCGCAGCTGATGTTCCTTCGAATACTGTTTCGAGATAAGGAACCAGTACGTATATGGATATCAGCGGGAAGATAAGACATACAAGTATAGTCATAACAACGAGAGTTCCCTGTACGAACCACTCTTCTTTATGTACATTTTCCTGGATATTCTTCTCGCCTGCAACTATAGCAGAAAGTTTACCCATCCACTTGATCCAGTAGAATGCTGTAACTGCACTTCCGAAACAGATTATACCTACCAGAATGATATTTCCCGAATCAACGAAGGCAGTCATTGCAGCCCACTTTGATATAAGCATTCCGAAAGGTGCCAGGAACATACCGGCTATACCTATCATCATGAACATGGCGAGTCTCGGCATCCTTACGAAGAGACCATCCATATCCTCGATGTCCCTGCTTCCGATGTTGTGCTCAGCTGTGCCGACACACAGGAAGAGAAGTGATTTAGTAACTGCGTGGAATATGATGAGCATTATGCCTGCCCATACAGACTCAGCTGTACCTATACCTCCGCATGTTACGATAAGACCAAGATTTGCGATAGTCGAATATGCCAGAACTCTCTTGGCATTGCTCTGCGATACTGCTGCAAATGTAGCAAGCAGGAAAGTTATGCCTCCGACCATCATCGTCATGATACCTGCCATGTTGCTCATTCCAAGAACAGGCGCGAGCTTGATTATCATAAATACGCCGGCCTTTACCATCGTTGACGAGTGAAGAAGTGCCGATGTAGGCGTAGGTGCCACCATCGCACCGAGAAGCCAGCTGTTGAAAGGCATCTGTGCAGCTTTCGTGATACCTGCAAATGCAAAGAATGCAGCAGGAATAGCTATAACGCCTCCGTATACACTGCCCATTGCCAGCATAGTGCTGAATTCAAGAGTACCGAATACACTTCCGAGTATAACGATACCAACTGCAAAACCAAGTCCGCCCAGCAGGTTCATTATCAGTGCCCTGAATGAATTGTTTATTGCTTCGCCGGTCTTCGTGAATCCGATGAGCCAGAATGATGACAGACTTGTTATCTCCCAGAAGAAGTACATCCATATAATGTTGTTGGATGTTACAAGACCCACCATAGCCCCCAGGAACAGGAACATTACGAAGAAAAACCACGGTCTTCTGTCCTTCTGGTCAGCATGATGATGCTGAAAATCCTTCATGTAGCCCAGAGCATAAACAGTGATCAGACTTCCAACGATACCTATTATCAGTATCATTATCATCGAAAGTCTGTCAACATACATGTTGTACTCGACTTTTACTCCATGACCCTTTGTGAGTTCAAACACGATCATAAGCGGTGTCTGAATCGCAGCAAACAGTGATGCCAGGTATTTCCTGTGCTTTATACCAATAATGATGATATAAAGTGCAAGCAGTACTTCGATACCCATCATTATATAATTGATGGCTTCGTAATGAACAGCGAAATATTCTCCGCCTGATTTGAAGTACTGTACAGCCACAACGA
Source organism: uncultured Clostridia bacterium (assembly GCA_934255435.1). GTDB lineage: Bacteria > Bacillota > Clostridia > Peptostreptococcales > Anaerovoracaceae > Lentihominibacter. The sequence goes on from CAKQNZ010000120.1 coordinate 5,246, forward strand.
TCGATCCTGCTGCTATAAGCAGTGCAGAGATCTTAACGATCGCACCTCTGGCTGCGTCACTCTTCGCTACTAAAAGAATCAAGGCAATAATCATCGGGAAAAAGATAAGAAAAAGAATAGTGCCCATATAATCCTCCTAATAATAAAAATAACTTATCTAAGCAAACACTTATGTAAATATTATATCTATAAATATATGAAGTAATCAAGCTAATTTCAAAACACGAAATTATCTGATAATTATACAAAGAACGACCTGTTCAGCCTGTGTCAACGCATCTGGAATATATCCCGGATCTATAGTGAATATTTGAGCAAAAAAGTATCAATTTTCAAGCAATTTTATTCGAGAGCTTTCTCACTTATAATACATATTATCTCATACTTGCATATACTTTTTATCATTTCCGCAGACATATGAAAAGATTCCACAGCAATACATCAAACATTTCATGTAATATGCAGTATATTGCAAAACAGGATAACGCCCGCAGCTCCCGGAAGCCCCAGTATACCTGTTATAACTGCAGTCAGCGGGTTCACAGGCACGAATACTCCGAACACCTTTCCGACAACTGACAGAGCTATTATCACAACGCCACCCGCCAGACTGCTCAGAAGCAGCTTCAGAAACAGCTTCAATGGGATCAAGAGAAGTCTCCCGAAAAAAAACAGCAGCAGTATACCTCCTGCATAGGCAGCAAAAACGCCCGGTTCACTGATAATATCCATATCCACCCCTCCGCATACAAAATAAAAGGACAGCAAGTTACTGTCCTTTTATGATATTCGCTTTAAGAAGGTTTTATAACATCATAATTCGTGACGTCCTTCCACTGCCTTCAGCAGTGTGACTTCATCAGCATATTCAAGATCGCCTCCCACCGGTATCCCGTGTGCTATTCTCGACACCCTGATACCTGAAGGTTTTATCAGGCGTGCTATATACATAGCTGTAGCCTCCCCTTCTATGTTGGGATTGGTTGCTATGATCACTTCTTTGATGCGTTCGTCACGCAGTCTCTCTATGAGGCTTTTGAGATTGATGTCATCCGGACCTATACCATCCATCGGAGAGATCGCCCCATGAAGCACATGATAATATCCTCTGTATTCACGGATCTTCTCCATCGCAACTACATCTTTTGAACTTTCCACAACACATATAGTACTGATATCCCTGCTTTCATCGCTGCATATGGCACATGGATCTGTATCTGTCAGATTGCCGCACACAG
>CAKQNZ010000121.1 GCA_934255435.1 uncultured Clostridia bacterium
TATCGCCACTGCCTGTATTCTCTACTGCTGTCAGGCGTATATCGAAGAACTCTGTCTGAAGACCTTTATCGTTCCATGCATTGAACTTCTTCTCTGCAGACAGTTTCACTGATGCCGGCGACGGTTCATATGTGTTCTGATACGAAGTGCTGCTCTTATGCTTGTTCCCGTCTTTGTCAGGCTCAGGTATGCTGCCTTTTACTGTACTGCTGTCAGTGTATCCTGCCCCGTCTTTCGAGCTGCTGACTTTCCAGCAGGATGCAGCATTTTCTGTAACTTCATACTTCGCACTTGCAGGAAGGTCTTTTATGACGATGGCCTGTCCATCTTTCAGACTTACAGTCGCTTTGCCGTCCTTGTCGAAAGTCACAGTCTGCTCATCATCTGTTCCTGCGCCTTTTATCGTGTATTTATATCCACCTGTTACAGGCTTTTTCGTCTCTGTTCCGTCATCGTCCGTCACAGTCTCGTAAAGGCTGATATCGAAATCGAACTGCTCATCATCGAATTTGCTGTCAGTCCTGTCATTTTTGACTTTCTTCGAGATCTGAAGATCGCCCACAGTATCATCCGCCACCATTACCATGGATTCCAGCACCATCAGATGTGACAGCTCCATGTCGCCCAGGTCTGTCTTTGAAGACTTGTCATTTCCCGGTGTGTGCTCCATGCACTGTTTCAGCGATATACGAGGCCAGCCTGTATCTGTCGCAAAGGATTCTATGTGTTTCAGAAGATCAGCATATGTACCGTCTTCCATCAGAGCCTTGTAATGGCCAACTTTGCTGGCCTCACCCAGCGCTGTATATCTGATATGCAGCGTATCCTTGATCGTATCAGTATCATGATCTGATATGACACCGTCTTCTGACGGTTCTTCATCCGACACTACCAGATTCAGTTTCATATTAGTCAGCGTCGAGTCGATGTCGTCGTTTGTAGCGAACTGTTCCATGCTCTTGAGCAGTGTACCTGATCCGCCTCGGCCTACATAAATGCCGTCGCCCTTTTCCCCTGCATTCGCAAAGGCTCCGTTGTCGTTGACAACGACTTTTATCATCTTGTCGTTTATCTTGTATCCGCTCGGTGCGCTGATCTCCTTCAGGTAGTATTTACCATTCGGGATCTTTCTGAACACTGCTGTACCTGTAAGGTCCATGGAGCCGTACCGGCTGTCTATATCCATAGTCGTCTTTTCCTGTACAGGCACCGCATCGCTTTTAAGCACCGGATCTCCCGGCAGGAGCCTGCTGAGCAGCGTCGTCTGATCTTCAGCGTACAATGCGAAAGTCACGCCGTTCACTGTATGCTCTGAATCTTCGAAGTTCTCAGCATTCTTGTCGAACTTCCTCACATAAAGGTCGTTGCTGACATCTGTAGCCACGAATTTTGCAGCATACTTGTACTCGAATGGCCTTACTTTGCTGTTTCCGGACATTATGCCTGTATCCAGACGCACTGTATTAGCTGATGTGGCATCATCCACATTTCCTGTAGTGTAATAATACGATATGAAATATTTAGCCTTTTCATTCAGTGCACTCAGCACTTCGCTGTCTGACTTGCCGGCATTGTCAGCAACGATGACATTGGAGTATGTCATGATGTCTCCCGGCAGCTCGCTGAGGGTCGTTTCGTATGCACCCATGGAATTGAGTTTCAGCTCGTATTTGTTTCCTTCCAGTACCTCCTCTATGCTGTTGACTTTATGGGTGCGCCATCCGTCCAGCACCGAGCCGCTTATGGCTGACCAGTTGCTGTCATCGCTTATGGAGCTGTCCATATCATTCCGCTTATACACTACAGCAAATACAGAGCCCGTCTTCAGCGAACCATCGGAATTCATTTCCAGCTGGTTGCCCTGACTGTCATATATATATGTAGGCGCTGTTATCATGATACGTGGATTGGCGTATATACCTGACTGCCACATATTTTCTGTCGTCAGCGCACCTGTCTTCGGATCGTATTCCAGCCAGACATCCTTCACCTTGCGGTAGCCCTCCGGTGCTTTGGTCTCTTTCAGTATGTAATACGGACCTATATTCTTCTTGTAAAGTTCCTCACAGTTTATCGTAGCTCCGTCGCTGCTTTTCAGAATGAGGCTGCCATTGACATCAGTCGTACCTGAACAGAGTCTGTCGCCCTTCGCTTTATACTCGATATCGCCGTCTTTTTCTGTCCTGTCGGCCTCATACATCTCGAACTGTGCGCCTTCCAGCGCATTGCTGTACTGATCCACTTTCTGTATCTCGTTGTCTGGCATCAGTTTCAGGTTGAATTTGAGAGACATATTGGATTCGTAGTTGCCTCTTTCCAGGTAAAAGAATTTCAGTGTGTGATACGTGCCTCCCGCAAAGGTATTGCCTTTCCATTCTGTCTCGCTGGTCTTTCCTGCGGCTTCATATTTGGATTTGATAGTACCGTCGCCGGAACCGTTTACTGTGACCGCTCCTGTGCAGAAATTTATTTTAAGGGAGGCTGCGTCATGTATGCCGCCCAGATCTCCTACCAGAACATTATCAATGAATACCCAGACGTCATCATCGCCGCTGAATTCATATGTTATATCCTTGCCTCTTGTGGTTTTTCCTTCTTCAGGATGCATGAAATGAGTGCTCATGGAAAGTCCGAACCAGTGATTGACATTACTGCTTCCAGCATTGATATTATTTGCAGCAAGTTTCCCATTTGATTCACTGAACACTTTCGTTCCACTGTCAAAAGGGAAAAACTGTCCTGTCTTTCCACTGCTTGACGCTCTGACAGCGGGTTTTTCATACAGTTTCATCGAATTTGCCTTCTCGTCAAATGATGCGTAGTTTTTAGTACAGTCATAGTAATAATATCCTTCATTATCCACCTGCATGAGACCATCTATATCATTGTAAGCTTTCTTGCCCTCTGCCGATGTGTTATCGAACAGATAGTCCAGTGACTCGGAATAGAAAATACCCGATGAAAAATTAGTAGCAAGACTTGGATATCCATTACTGTCAAGAGTCTTTGACACCATGCCGGAATATGGTGCACTGCTGCCTGTCCAGCCGTTGAATCCACTGCCTTCCCCGTTTGAGAATTTAAGACTGTGGCTCTTATTTATGCCACCGTCAGAATCTTCATTCTGCTTTCCGTGATCCGGTGAATCCCGTTCATTCACCCAGTAGTCAAACAAAGAAATAACTGTACCCTGCGGAGTCTTACCGGAGACCGTATGATCTTCCACTGCCGCAGAAGCGTATGCTGTGTTTACTGTGAATACTAACGCAACAAGTACTGCGGCACACAGAACCGCAGCACATTTTTCCTTTATATAGGACATTCCTGACAAACCTCCCCTTTTTAAAACCAATAATGTAACAACTATAACCTTTTCGGTGTGCCCCGGGCCTCTGACTAATTTGCCCTGGAGCTGGTTATAAACCAGTTAGTATACTCATGTTCTCCAGTATACTCTTATACACAAAAGATGTCAATAACCCTTACAGTATAAGAATTTGTGATACCCCCCCCCGAAAAATCAAATCAAAATCCGTCAAAGAAAGCAGTAAATCAATACAGTCGTCATGTCCGGCGAAAAAACTGTACGAAAAAACCGGATATGTGCAGATACACCATCCGGTTTGATATTTTTCACGTATTTCATACTGCTGCTGCAGTATTTTTATTTCTGTCTGTATGTAAAGAATGTCTTTGCCGGCGTCTTGCAAAGTGCTTCTGCCAGCACTACAGCGATGACCATGCCGACTGCGAACTGGCCTATGTTCCACGGGATGCCTATCACCGGCGATACCCAGTTGCCGTACATTACGCCTTCAGCCACATAATATCCTGCTACCATGAAGATACCTGCCAGCACCATGCCTGCAGCCTCGCCTGCGATGAATCCGCCTCTGCTGATCTTCTCGCTCTCAGCCAGTTTCTTTACGACAAGTCCCAGTATGACTGCCATGATGCCTTTGATACAGAATGTCCACGGAGCCCATGCTGCCGCACCTCCCATGACGTCTGCCAGAAGTCCTCCGAAGGCTGACGCCACTGCGCCGTATCTCCAGCCCAGTATCAGCACCGACAGGAACACCATTGAATCTCCGAGGTGTACATAACCTGTAGTGCCAGGGATAGGGACTCTGATGAACATCGTTGCCACCATGACGATACACATCATAAGTGCAGCCATGACGATCTTCTGCACGTGTGATCTTGTTTCCATAATAAAACCTCTTTCCAAATAATATTGCGTGATGTATACTATAATACAGCAGATGTGTATATAATTGAATATACAGATTTTTTTATTTTTCTTATTACAGATGGAGCAATATCATGAAAGCAGTCATTCCTGTTATTGATGAAACGAGAAAAAAAGCATACTATCTGCAGGTATACGACTATATCCGCAGCGCAGTCCTCAGAGGCGATATCAAGGAGGGTGAAAAGCTCCCTTCGCTGAGAGGTCTGTCAAGATCCACAGGTCTGAGCATAACGACTATAGAGCAGGCATACAACCAGCTGGCGGTGGAAGGGTACGTCACCAGCAAGGCGCAGTCGGGATATTATGTCAACGATGTCGGCTCGCACCTGGAAAGTGCTGCAGCTGATGATGTGCAGCCTTATCCTGTCGGTACAGACATCGGCGAGTATGCAGATCATAAAGAAACGGACTTCTTTTACGACCCGGACTGTTTTGATTTCAATAAATGGAAAAAGTGCATGAACAAGGTACTGACAGAGTCCTCGGCTTCGCTTTTCTTCGAGAGCGACCCCCAGGGCGAGCTGGTGCTGAGACAGGAGATCGCCAGATACCTTTATATATCAAGAGGGGTGACATGTTCACCCGAACAGATAATAATCGGCGCCGGCACGCAGCAGATAACCAACCACCTTGCTACGATACTGAGGAAGATGTCCATAGACCATGTGGCACTGGAAGATCCGGTATACGGACCTGTCCGCAACACGTTCAGAGACAGAGGCTTTGCCATAACTCCGGTAGGCGCAGACGAGCGGGGACTGATCCTTGAAAAGCTCCCTGCAAATATCAGGACCGCTGCTTATGTCAGTCCGTCGAACCATATGTACACCGGTGCAGTGATGCCGGTGGGCCGCAGATACGAGCTGCTGAGATGGGCGGAGTCCAACGACAGCTACATCATCGAGGACGACTACGACAGCGAGCTGAGATACTTCGGCAAACCGGTGCCTGCCCTGCGCAGTCTGTCCGACGGACAGCGGGTGATATATCTCAGTTCCTTTTCCAGCACGCTGTTCGCTGCAGTGAAGATAAGCTATATGGTGCTTCCTGAAAAGATAGCCGAAATGTTCTCTGCCATGATCGGGGACTATTCCCAGACATGCTCGAAGCTTGAGCAGCTGACGCTGGCCAGGTTCATGCAGAGCGGCAAGTACCAGACGCATCTGAAAAAGCTCAGGAAGCTGTACTCACAGAAGCTGGACCGGGCGGTGAACACCATCACCACATCAGGTGGCGACTTCATCGACGTCCGAAACCGTGCATCAGGGCTGAACATGATCCTGAAAGTCCACAGCAGCAAGCCTGTATCACAGCTCAAGGCAGAAGCCGAAAGCCTGCAGATACCAGCCAGCTCCTCAGGAGAAGACGGCATGGTGATACTCTACTACAACCAGATACCACTGGAAGACATCCCGGAAACACTGCAAGCACTGATAAAACTGTGGCGTGAAAAATAAACGACAGTGAAAAACAGCAGCCATCTTGTCTGATGCGCTGCTGTTTTTGTCTGGCAGTTCAAGAGTTTTTATGCTGCTGCTTCCGTCTTCTCCTCACTACCACTTCCATCGCTGCCAGCAGCAGTATGGCTGCTGCTGTGATGGCTGCTCCTGCTTTCAGGCCTGGTGGGGTGAAGGTTAGTTCTATAGTGTGGGTGCCTTTGCTGAGATCAACTGATATCAGCGAGCCTCCTGCCAGTTCGCTGATATTGCGCTGGCTGCCGTCGACTTTGAGTTTCCAGCCGTTTTCGTATGGTATCGAGGTCATGAGCACGCCGTCTTCGTCTGCTGTCACACTGCCGGTGACGTGGGTATCGTCCCAGGCTGTCACCTTCATGGTGTTTTTCGACAGAAGGCTGTACGCTTTGTCCCAGAGATCCATATCCATCGTACATACTTTGCTTGTTATTGTGCTTTCTATGCCTGATGCGTCATCGTAGTCTATGACTATATCGAATGTACTGCCTTTCCTGACGCTGCCGATATCCACGATGGAGCCGCAGTCGTTTCGTATGGAAATATCATCGGTGTCGCTGCCGTTGCGCACGGTTATCGTCGACGCCGAACCTGCCTCCACGAAC
>CAKQNZ010000122.1 GCA_934255435.1 uncultured Clostridia bacterium
GTTTCAGTATCAGAAATGTCGGCGTATGCGGTATGCTGATACAGTATTTTTCGATTATGAATGAAGGGAAATCATTAATGAACAAGGGTACGAATAAACCGGTACAGACATACTTCAGGTATATAGTATCGATACTTATGACATTATCTGTGATACCGTGTTTCCTGACTATAGTGAATATCAGGGAATTCAGCTTTTCCATATTCGATTTTCTCGGAGTGACTTCGGGGATAGGCGATATGGCAGAAGAGTATATCGAGATCACAGACTTTATACATGGACAGGAGTTCATATTCATGTTGACTGCTATGGCCGTGATGATACTGCCTCTGGTAGCCTCTGTCGTGATATGTCTTGCAGATGATTTTACCAGCAGGGTGGCAGCAGCTCTTGGCGTGATAGTCAGCAACGTAGCATTGATAATATTCTACACCAGGATGAAAGATATGCTGGATTATGTGAAAAGTACAGTGGTCGGGCATCTTTCTTCGGATTCTATAATGACATATAATCTGCCTATAGTGCTGTGGGTGATGATATATATCGCTATAGCACTGGCGATAGTTCTGTCCATTGCAGATCTCAGGAAAAAACGCAGCATGAGACACAGCATCACAAGAGCCGGCGGCATGATAATGAAAAAGAAAAGAGCTTCTGGAGAAACCGGAGAACAGCAGGAAGTCGTTCTGATAAAACCTCGCACTGCATACGATGAGGCACGGGACATGATCGTAAAGAGCAGCCGCAGGTGTCCGTCCTGCGGAGCTAAAGTCGGCGACTCGGATATATTCTGCGATATCTGCGGTATTAAGATCGAGCCGGATGATACAGGAAAACATAAGGAGACGGCAGAGCCGGAGGTCAAAGCACCGGCAGGAGCAGCTGTATGCAGCAGATGCGGCAGTCCGCTGAGAGCAGGTGCATCTTTCTGCGGCAAATGTGGAGAGAGGATAAAATAAAATGAAATGCAGGAATTGCGGAGCACATATAGTATCAGGAGACAGGTTCTGCAATATATGCGGCTGTGAAGTCGGCCGCAGGCAGACGAATCCTGTCAATATCATAATAATATCGGCAGTATGTTTTGTAGTGGCATGTCTGTCGGTGCTGATGGTATGGCATATCATCACTTCAGGTCATGAGAACAGCAGCACGCAGGCCCAATTATCAAGCCCGCAGGCGGCTTCGGAAAGCTCTGTACCTCAGCAGCAGACCACATCCGGCACTGTGCCATATGATCATGACATCGACAGTTCAATGAACGGCGATTATGTGATAGATGGCAGCGATAGACATTATCTGAGCTACTCGGATATCAGCTGGATGTCAGATGATCAGCTGATGCTGGCAAGAAATGAGATATACGCCAGAAGAGGGCGTATGTTCAAGGACCCGTACATAAGGAGCTACTTCGAATCCAAAAGCTGGTATGAAGGGACCATATATCCAGACGACTTTTCTGAAGACATACTAAGCAAAGTGGAAAAAGCCAATGTGCAGCTCATCCGAAAAGAAGAAAAGTCGAGAGGAAATTAAAAGCAGGAAATATTGCAGTTTATGGAGGTTAAAATGTATTGTAGCAAATGTGGCAGCGAGAACCCGGATGACAATCTGTTCTGTGAATTCTGCGGAGCGAAACTTGAAGATGGATCAGTGTCTGGAACAGAGGTCGCCGCTGATGAGGAAAAAGGAACAGGAGATAAAGAAGACGACAATGTGGATAAAACGGTGATCGTCGATGACAGTGGTGATACAGAGACGTTTGATGAGAAATTACAGGAGTCCGGAATTTTAGATGACAGTGAGGGTTCAGATGAAGGATCATCAGAAACAGATGACGACAACATGGAGAAGCTTGGTGCAGAAGTATCAGGATCTGAGGAGGTGATAGCTGATGACAGTGAAGGATCTGATGGATCGATAGCAGAAACGGACGACAGCAGTGACGAAGAGGAACCCGGTGAGAATGAACCGGAGTCTGAAAAGGCTGTGCTGGAGGCTGACAGTAATAAAGTCTATGTCATAGGAAATGTACCGGAAGGCAAAGCAGAAAGCATGACTGAAAGTCCAGACAGCAGTGCCACTGAACGGGGAAACGCCAGCAGCAGGAAAAAGAAAAAAATAATTATCACCTGTATTGTGGTATTCATCGTGCTGGCAGCCTGCGCCGCAGCATTTGTACTGAGTTTTGAACACAAAGCCAGCGCCGAATACAAGGCAGCGGTGAAGTCAGCTGATACATATGCGAAAAAAAACAATTATAAAAAAGCAGCAGTTAAATATCTAGAGGCTATAGATGCAAAACCTGTGGAGCAGGATGCATATGTCAGTCTTGCCGACGTATATATGAAGCAAAAAGAATCCGGTAAAGCAGTGAAGATCCTGGAAAAAGGTGAAGCAAAGGCAAAAAAGAAAACAAAGATAAAAGAAAAGCTGCAGTACGTTAAGGTATATAATACATACTGCAGTTATGTTGATGAGGATATCCTTAAGGACACAGATATAGTATATGAGAAAAATACTACATCTTCTTCAGAAGACAGCAGCGGACTGGTATCAGCACTGCTTAAAGACTGCGACGGAGACAGCGTACCGGAGATGATTACAGCGGAGTTATACAACGATGAAGAACCCGAGCTGGTGCTGTCGTATTACAAATGCAGTGGAGACAAGGTAGAACAGATAGATCAGGTGAATATATCCCTTATGGATAATAGGCTGATTGCCAAAAAATGCAGTGCTTTTCTGAAAAAACATAAAGACAAGTGGTACATGGCAGTATCGTTTCAGGGAGTGTCTACAGGTTCTGTATATAACGATATGTATATCTATGATCTTAGCGGTGGTAAAATGAAGCAAGTGCGACTCCTGGAGCATTTTGATAATGTTACGGAGGGGATGTACTATATAGATGGTGATTCTGTTGCAGGCTATGATACAAGCAGCTATGATTTTGAGGAAGATTACGAAGAGTATCAGAGATTATTAGAATCTGCAAATGCCGACGGCCAGGAGAAATTCAAAAAAGAGCTGGAAAAGTATGGCTTGTCAGAAAAAGTAAATGAAGGTGTACCTTTAATAAAGAGACTGTTTGAAGGTGCAGATGAAAGCGATGAAACCGAGGCAGGTATATGTTTCATACAGTACGGCGTTTATGGTGATAATCAGATAGACATAGAAAAAAGCGACAGGTTGTACATCGAAGATCTCACCAATATGACAGACATGATACTGACAGACAACAGGGGGTGACAAAGTGAAAGTAAAAAAGAAACCCAGTGCAAGAGTTATAATAGCAGCAGTAAATGCTGTGCTCATCATTGCCATCGCAGTATCGGCAGTGGCGTCATATATAATTTCATACAAGGACAGAGACGAGTCGTCTGTCAGCAGCCAGACTGCCGGAGAATCAAAAAAAAGCAGCAGCAAAAAAGACAGTGCAGCTACAGCGAAAGACATATCCGAAGCATTTTCCACATACCGGGAATTTCTTGAACAGGATTCCATAGAACACGGCAGCGGGAAGTACCAGAACACATGGTATCTGGCAAATTGTCAGTTTGCCGTGGCAAATATAGACAGCGACGGTCTTCCTGAACTTTTTCTGTATGATACGTCGGGTTCGACACACGCCAGCGGATACGGCATGCTGTTCACATATAAGGACAGAAAGATCCAGAAAGTATGTGACCTGTCTCTGGGAAACCCGGAACAGTCAGGCTATTACGAGAAGACAGGCTGGTTCGTGGACAATAGCGGCAGCATGGGAGGCGGTCAGGCTGCGACCATGAAACTGAAGGGAACTTCGGCAGAAGAGAGCGGTATGTTCACAAGAACTTATAAATTTGACGACAGCTTCTACGAAGATGGGAGCGTCACGGACATCGACTATGCTATAAGAGGATCTGACGGGAAAGATAAAACAGTCAAAAAGAGCGAGTATGAAAGCAAGCTCAGCAAAGCCACAGGTGGAAAAAAGCTGACGAAATGTGAATTCCACGATAACTATTCGCAGAACAGGGATGAATATCTGAAGTAAAAAAGGAGCAAAGAAAATGAATATCAGAAAGTACAATATCAACGGGAAATTCTACGATCTTGAAAACGTAGCAGAAACGATAAAACAGGGCAGATGGAACGAAGCCGTCGACATGCTGGCAGGTGGAGCCGGGATAAGTAATGAACAGGCATCAGCTATCGCACAGGAACTGGCAGCAGCCATTGGTATCGGACAGAATGATCAACAGCAGGCAGATAATGAGATACCTGCAAAGCAGCCGCAGCCGCAGACAGTACCGCAACAGCAGCCTGCGCCACAATCTGCACCTCAGCAACAGGCATCACAGCCAGTGCCGCAGCACATGCCGGTGACACAGACCCATTCCACAAACATGGGAGCATCGATATCTTCAGTAGCCGATAAACTGTCAGGCAAGAAGATAGCAAATGTCATAAAGATACTTGCAGCAGTAAGTGCAGCCCTGGGTATCATCGTATCGCTGGTAACAGGCGTGACCATAGGCAGAGCCTCGTCATACTTGATGATGTCAGAGTCAAACTTCTCGTTCACAGCATTTCTCATAAGTATATTCTCCACACTGGTAGTATCCTCAATGATGTACGGATTCGGAGAAGTGATATCACTGCTGGTGGATATAAAAAACAAAGAAAAATAAGATACAGCATAACGGCATAAGGCACCTTCAGTCAAAGTCCCGGGAAGAGGGCAGAGACAGGAGGTGTTTTTTGATGCAGAAAATACCAGGCTGAAATCGCATACACCGGAAATCCAAAGACTCTCTTCAGCAGGTCCCATTTGCCATGATCTTTGCACAAAGACAAAAATTTTTTGCAAAAAACGAAAAGTGGTCCATTTTTTTTGAAAGAATCGGACAGGCTGTAAGCTATAATATACCTGTAAAGACACTGAGATATATAAATTTACAAATAACACGCTGCTTATTGCATAAAATACGCTAATAATTACTGAAACACCGCATTTTAGCAATGTTGTGAAAAATTGCATATAAATATGTTATAATATTCATGTCAAAAGCTGTCCGATCATACAGAAGTCAGACGAACAGCATATATCTCAAACAAATCAAAGATCATAAACCATGGAGGAGGAGAAGTGAAATGGTACGAAAAAAATGTTATTTCTTATGTCTTATCATTTTTATGATGCTCATGGCAAGTATCCCTGCGTATGCAGCAGAAAACCCGGGCTACACCTGGTCAGGATGGAGCACAAATAATCCGGGGGGGGGGTATGACTATGAGTCAAAAACCCAGTACAGATATGCAGACAAGCAGTTTATCAAGAGCGGATATCCATCGGTAAGCGGATATACCCAGTCATCTAAAAATCTAATCAGTACAAGCTACGGTAACTATACGACAAACAGCGTGTCAGCAAGCACGTCAAGAAACAGTTCCTATACTACAGAAGTTACCGGAGAGTCAAAATCAGCGTACTACGCATATTCATATGTGTGCGACTGCATGAAATTTTTCTGGTGCAACAATAAAGGCGCACACAAACATTCAGACGGCAAAAAACATTACACATCAAATCGTTTAAACATCTATTCAACAAAATCACTGGCAGCATCAGGTCATCCAGGCGAATGGGATTCAGGCGTATACGGCTACAAGTGCGCACAGAATTACTACAGAGGATCTACTCATAAGATAGGATACGTTTACTGCCTGTCATACAAAGGCAAGTTCGTAGCATCATACTCATCTAAAACATATACATGGCTGTGGCAGAACAGCAGCAAGAAAACAGTGTACAGACCGGTAACGAAGAAATACAACTTCACCCACTGGAAATGGGGTTCATATTCTAACTGGTCCGACAGCTATGTTTCATCGAATTCCAATAGAAAAGTACAGACAAGGACACTGTACAGATACAAGATATATCCGAAAGCACAGAGCATAACTACAAGCAAAAGCACATATAGTAAGACTTTCGGAGTTCCTCCGTTCAGTCTCGGTGCAAAAGCTAAGACAAAGCTCACATACAAGAGCAGCAATACGAATATCGCTACTGTATCATCAGCAGGCAAGGTCACGCTCAAAAACCCGGGCACAGCAAAGATAACCGTAAAAGCAGCGTCATCAGCGTATTATAAACCGGCAACGAAAGTAGTGACGGTCACATCAAAACTGGAAACACCAGATATATCAGTAAAAATATCAAAGAAAAAGCCAGCGAAAAAAGGCAGGAAGAAAATTCAGGTAGGCGTTACTAATGATCCAATAG
>CAKQNZ010000123.1 GCA_934255435.1 uncultured Clostridia bacterium
GGAATATATAGGTCAGGGATTCAGTCAGAAAGAGCTCAAAGACTACGAGCGTTACTACTGCAACATCGACGATGTTGTGGACAAGATGATGCCAAACAAAGAAGTCGTGATAAAGAGCACTGAAGCATTCGATATAAACAAGCGAAAAGAAACCGAATACTTCATCGACTACGTGACTCCTGCCAACACGAAGATATCCCTTGATACCAACTTCCGCTGGAATCTGGAAAACAGAGAATTCTGTATCGGCTCGCTGGATTTTTTCCGCAACGAAAACGATGTTGATTTCACAGAACGTGAAATGGAGATATGCAGGATCTTCCAGCCTCATATCGAGCTGAAAGCTTCGAACTACGCATTCCTCTTCGACAATATCGCAGAAAAGTATTCACTGACCAATGCTGAACACGACATTGCCAGCATGATACTCCAGGGATATTCCAACGAGCAGATAGCTGCCGAAAAGTATATCACTATCTCAACAGTGAAAAAACACGTATCGAAGATACTGGAAAAATCCGATACGAAATCACGTATCGAATTCATATGCAAAGCGACTTACAAAGGTAAATAGACTCCACAGATAAATTCAATATGCAAATATGTGGCAAAGCCACTTTAGTTTTAAAGCTCAAATAAATCAAAGAAAGGCGGATAATATGAAAGACATTATCACAGTTGCTGTTGTCAATTTCAGGGTGGACGCAGCAGACAAAGCAAGCAATCTTTCCAGAATGTGCGGTTTCGCCGAAGCCGCTGCAAAACGTGGTGCGGATCTGGTACTTTTCCCGGAGATGTGCCTCTACGGCTACGACTACTATGTAGACGAAAATGTGCCTCAGGAAGAGAAGATCAGAGTCTCGGAAACTATAAACGGTCCCTCATGCCAGGCCATCGCAGAAATCACTAAGAAATACGGCATATATGCAGTATTCGGCATGGCAGAAAAAATGGAAGACACTCCGGACGCTGACCTTTACAACTCTGCAGTAGCCATCGGCCCTGACGGCGTCATCGGCTCATACCAGAAGATACACCCCTTCGAAACAGAGAGCATCTGGTGCAAAAAAGGCAGCAAGCCCTTCATGTTCGATACTCCATGGGGCCCGGTTTCAATAGGTATATGCTTCGATACCTATCAGTTCCCGGAACTTCAGAGACATTACTGCGGACAGGGCAGCAGGCTTTATCTCAATCCTACAGCTGTCGTTGAGGAGATCCCTAAAGAAGGCAGCCGTCAGGCATTCATCGACTACTATGCACCTACGCTTGAATACGGCGTACTGTGCAACACTATCTATGTTGCCAGCGCCAACCTTTGCGGCACGGACATAACCGACTACTTCGGCGGAGGGAGCTGCATCATAGGACCTAAGATCACTCCGTTCTATGAGACGAATCTCCACTACTACGCTGGAAACAAAGACAATGTACAGGAAGGCATGTTCATCGAGACCATTGACCTTTCCCTGGCAGAAAGACGTCTGTTCGTGAACAAGGAGCTGACAGGAGTTCCTGACTACAGACCTGAGATATACAAGAAGTTCCTTTAAAAAGCAATCGTCATAACATACTATACGAGAGGAGAAATGATCAATGGAGGACAATACTCTTAAACGTACAATGAAACTGCACCATCTCGTTATCTTCGGTGTAGCTTTCCTCACACCTATGATAGCCTATACTATATACGGCGTCATAGCCACTGCATCACACGGCGTGGAATCCGGTTCCATCTGCTTTGCTGTCATCGCAATGATGTTCACAGCACTGAGCTACGGTCATATGGCCAAAGCATTCCCTGCAGCAGGATCCACATATACCTACACAAGAAAAGCGATAAACTCCAAACTCGGCGTCATCGCAGGATGGATAGTCCTGCTGGGATATGTTTTCTTCCCGATGGCTATCTGGCTCATCGGAGCGTCATACTTCAGCGCTGCTGTACCTGCTGTGCCTTCATGGGTATGGCTCGTTGGATTCATCGTCATCACTACACTTATCAATATCGTAGGCGTGGAAGTAGGAAGCAAGATCAACTTCATCATGGTTTCCATACAGGTAGTTATCATCATAGCTTTCCTTATCTTCACTATCAAGGCGATAACAGAAGGCATGGGAGAAGGCACACTGGCGTCATTCTCACCGTTCTACAATCCTGATATAAGCTTCGGCTACACTGTAGCAGGTGCTGCAGCTGCATGCTACTGCTTCCTGGGATTCGACGCCCTCACTACATTCACAGAGGATACTGTGAACCCTACAAAGAACATTCCAAGAGCGATCATTCTGACGCTCCTCGTATGCGGTGCTATATTCCTCATAGTGACTTATTTCACTCATCTGGTACACCCGTCATACGACTACAGCAACCCTGACAATGCAGCATATGAGATCGCACGTCAGGTGGCACCATCTGTATTTGGAGGCATCTTCCTCATAGGTACTATCGCAGGCCAGTTCGCAGCAGGTCTGTCAGCTCAGGCCAGCGGTGCACGTCTGCTCTATGCCATGGGCAGAGACGGAGTCCTTCCTAAGAAATTCTTCGGAAAACTCAACAGCAAGACGCATACTCCGATAAACTCCATAGTCCTGACAGGAGTGGTAGCTCTGTTCGCTATATTCCTGGATGTTACAAAGGCTACAGCTTACATCAACTTCGGCGGATTCGTGGCATTCTTCTTTGTAAACCTTTCCGTTATAGCATACTACTTCGTAAAGCAGAAGAAACGCTCGCTGAAAGGCATCATCCTGTACCTGATCTTCCCGGTACTGGGCGCCCTGCTCTGCCTCTATCTCCTTGTCCATCTTGACAGACTGGCTATAATACTTGGCTGCGCATGGACAGTGGCTGGCATCATCTACCTTCTGGTACTGACAAAAGGTCTGAAGGAAGAACCACCGGAACTCGGAATAGATTCCTGATAAAAACATTTCAAAACATCCAAATAGAAAGAAAACGGTGGTATATCACATTTGTGTGTACTGCCGTTTTTTTCTGCATCCATTTTGAGTGTTTCACTGCCCTCAGAAGCACTCAAAAACTCCGGAGCAGATGCCTGTCTGAGCGAAGATCTTTCATAATAATCTTTTCTTTTAAAGGCTATGTAAAATCCAAATATATTGATATAATATATCCATACAAAAACTTTCAGATGAGGAGGAGTAATGATGAAAGCATTGATTTTTAACGGGAGTCCAAGATTCGGCAATTCCACTGCGGCAACGGCTGAGCTTAAAAAGGGGCTTTCCAATATCGAAGGACTTGAGATCGAGGATCTCAAAGCTGACGATCTTTCCATATCGCCATGTATCGCATGTGAAGTCTGCGGAAGCGAGGGCGAATGTACATTCGATGACGATACGAACGAAACGATGGAGAAAGTATGCAATGCAGATATACTGCTGTTCGTCACACCTGTTTACTGGTGGGGCATCACAGCACAGCTCAAAGTCGTTATAGACAAATTCTATTCCAGAAGCTCGCTGCTGAAGAACATGAACAAAAAAGTCGGCCTCATAACCATCGGCGAAGCAGAGCTGTCAGATCCGGAATACGACATTATCGAAAAACAGTTCCGCTGCATATCAGATTATCTGGGCTGGGATTTCAGATTCTCAAAGTCATATTCCGCATGCGAACCGACTGACCTTGCAAACAATACATCAGCGATGGCGGAGATCAGATCACTCTGGAAAGATTTTTGATGAAAAACAGCGTGAGCGGGAGTTTAAAGTCATAAGTCAGCGGATATCACGCCAGACCATCCGTCACCAGACACAGATTTTTGAACAGATCTTCATGCGCAGCAGTTCTACATCTGCTGCGTTTTTTTACATTGCAGGATCTGATACAGACGCTGTATCTTTTCACCTGCGGACATCTTCCGCTGATTCATATCTCGTAATATTTTTATTTCTCCGGATATCATTTATCATGTGTTATCTTCATCATTTCAAACCATACTAACATAAGAAAATATTTATCATTAAGGAGAAAAAAATGGATAACAAAATGTTCTGCTACCAGTGTCAGGAAGCTGCTGGAAACAAAGGCTGCACAAGTGTAGGCGTCTGTGGCAAAAAACCGGAGACAGCGCATCTTCAGGATCTTCTGGTATATGTCACTAAAGGACTTTCTGCAGTCACTGTACAGATGAGGAAAGAAAATATCGAGGTCTCATCATCTGTCGATGAACTTGTCATAAGGAACCTTTTCGCAACTATCACCAATGCTAATTTCGATAATGAAGCCCTCATTTTCAGAATAAAGGAAACACTCCGCTGCAAGAAAGAATGTCTCCTCCTGATATCTGACGGAAGCGGCCTTCCTGAAGCGGCAATATGGCATGGCAGCGAGGAGGAAGCCCGCAGCTGCGGCGTGCTTTCCGGAAACATCGATGAAGATATACGCTCACTCCGCCAGCTGATCACTTATGGACTTAAAGGTATGTCGGCATATCTGACCCACGCATTCGTCCTGGGAAAAAGAAACGACGGGATAAGCAGTTTCATACAGCAGGCACTGGCTGCAACTCTCGATGACAGACTCACAGCAGATGAGCTTGTGGCGCTGACGCTGGAAACAGGAAAATACGGCGTAGAGTGCATGGCTCTTCTGGATAAAGCCAATACCGATGCATACGGCAAACCTGAGATAACGAAGATCGATATCGGCGTCAGATCGAATCCCGGAATCCTGATCTCAGGCCACGACCTGAAAGACATGGAAATGCTGCTGGAGCAGACTGCAGGGAAAGGCGTCGATGTCTATACCCACTCTGAAATGCTGCCTGCCGGCTGCTATCCTGCATTCAAAAAATATCCGCACTTTGCAGGAAACTACGGCAATGCATGGTGGGAGCAGAAAAAAGAATTCCGAACATTCAACGGTCCGATACTTATGACTACCAACTGTATCGTGCCTCCTGACGACAGCTACAAAGACCGCCTTTACACCACAGGACCTGCCGCCTGGCCCGGTTGCAGACATATTTCTGCAGACAGCAGCGGTCACAAGGATTTCAGCGAGATCATAAAACATGCAGCAAAATGCAAACCTCCTCAGGAAATAGAGCGAGGCAGTATAACCGCAGGATTTGCTCACCATCAAGTGGCAGAGCTTTTAGATAAGGTAGTCGATGCTGTGAAATCAGGAGCTATAAAAAAGTTCGTAGTCATGGCAGGCTGCGACGGCAGGTTCCCCAGCAGGAACTACTATACCGACTTCGCTGCGATGCTTCCGGATGATGCTGTCATCCTGACAGCAGGCTGTGCAAAGTTCCGATACAACAAACTGGACCTTGGCACCATTGGTGGCATACCACGTATCCTTGACGCCGGACAGTGCAATGATTCATATTCCATCGCAGCCATCGCCCTGATGCTCAAGGATGCTTTCGGCCTTGATGATATCAACGACCTTCCTGTGATATACAATATCGCATGGTATGAACAGAAAGCTGTCATAGTGCTGCTTTCACTGCTTTCACTGGGTATAAAGAATATCCATCTGGGACCTACTCTGCCGGCATTCCTTTCACCTGGAGTAACTAAAGTCCTTGTGGAAAAGTTCGGCATCGCTGGCATAAATACTGCCCGTGAAGACATAGATATGTTTTTCGGAAAAGACAAATGACAAAGGAATCCCGCATAGCGAAGCACAGGCAATGTAAAAGGGTAGGATCACCGGCACAGACCACCTATGCCGGTGTATGTGTGGTATAACGTCAGAACACAGAAATACCGCAGGAGGCTTTGACCTTCTCTGCGGTATTCCTGTTTCCGGATGTGCTTAATCACCCGGATATATGAAGTTTATCGTCGATTGCACTTTTATGCTCTACAGAGCCGTCCCTTTTGTGGGTACAAAATATTTCGTCATATCGACGCCTTCAAGCTCCAGAAGCGCTATCTTTTTGTCTATGCCTCCTGCATAACCTGTTAGGCTGCCGTTTGTACCTACGACTCTGTGGCACGGTATTATTATAGATATAGGATTATGACCTACAGCGCCACCCACCGCCTGAGCCGACATCGTGCTGCGTCCCGTGCGAGCTGCTATCTTCTTTGCTATCTCGCCGTATGTAGTGGTCTGCCCGCTCGGTATATCGCACAGTATCTTCCAGACCATCTGACGGAAATCACTGCCGGACGGGGCCAGAGGCAGTTCGCTGATCTGCGGATTTTCTCCTGCAAAATATCTGTCAAGCCACATGCATGTCTGTTCGAGTATATCGACAGCC
>CAKQNZ010000124.1 GCA_934255435.1 uncultured Clostridia bacterium
CTCGATACGACGAGCTTGTCTGAATCGGATAGTTCATCCATACCAAGGATAGCTATGATATCCTGCAGATCCTTGTATCTCTGCAGCACTTCCTGCACGCCTCTGGCTGTGCTGTAATGTTCTTCTCCCAGGATCAGAGGGTCCATTATCCTCGATGTGGATTCCAGCGGATCCACGGCAGGATATATACCCAGCTCAGTGATAGCTCTGGAAAGTACTGTCGTAGCATCCAGATGTGCGAATGTAGTCGCTGGCGCCGGGTCAGTCAGGTCATCGGCAGGTACATATACGGCCTGTACCGATGTGATGGAACCCTGCTTTGTGGATGTTATCCTTTCCTGAAGCGCACCCATCTCTGTAGCCAGCGTAGGCTGGTAGCCTACTGCCGACGGCACACGTCCCAGCAGCGCCGATACCTCTGAACCTGCCTGTGTAAATCTGAATATATTGTCGATGAACAGCAGTACATCCTGATGCTCTTTGTCTCTGAAGTATTCAGCCATCGTAAGACCTGTCAGTGCAACTCTCATTCTCGCGCCCGGTGGCTCGTTCATCTGTCCGAACACCATGGCTGTCTTGTCGATAACGCCTGACTCGATCATTTCATAGTACAGGTCGTTACCTTCTCTTGTACGTTCGCCCACTCCGGCGAATACAGAGATACCACCGTGCTCTTTGGCTATATTGTTGATGAGCTCCTGTATCAGTACAGTCTTTCCTACTCCGGCGCCTCCGAAAAGACCTACCTTACCGCCTCTCGTATATGGTGCGATAAGGTCGATGACTTTGATACCGGTCTCGAATATCTGAGCCGATGTGTCCTGATCTTCGAAGGGAGGAGCCTGTCTGTGTATGGATTCTCTCAAGTCTGTACCTGCATCGCCTTTTTCGTCTATCGTCTCACCTATGACGTTGAACATCCTTCCCAGGACATCCTCGCCTACAGGTACCTGTATCGGCGCACCTGTATCCACAGCCTCCATGCCTCTCCTCAGTCCATCTGTGGACGAAAGAGCTACGCATCTTGCCACATCATCACCTATATGCTGTGCGACCTCTGTCACTATCTTTCTGCCGTTTAAGTCGATATTCACTGCATTGAGCAGTTCCGGCATTTCATCTTCCCTGAACTTTATATCTATTACAGGTCCTATGATCTGATTTATTTTTCCTTTGTTCATCTGTCCACCTCCTATTTCTGTGCCTCGGAACCGGCTACGATCTCAATGATCTCGTCGGTTATAGCTGACTGCCTTGCTCTGTTGTAGTTGAGCGAAAGCTGGTCAAGCATCTCACGTGCATTGTCTGTTGCATTCTCCATGGCCGTACGTCTTGCGGCATGCTCGCATGTCGCTGATTCTACCATTGCTGCATGTATCATCATCTCGACGTACTTAGGCACAAGATAGTTGAACACAGCTTCTACCGACGGTTCATATTCGATAGGTTTGCTGTTCTTCATGATGTCCGGGTCACTTTCTATCTCAAAAGGAAGCAGCGTAACTGTCTTCACTTCCTGTTCGACGGAACTGATGAAGGATGTGTATATCAGCATGACCTCATCTATCTCGCCTCTGTTGTACATGTCTATGACAGGAGCGCTCATTTCCCTGGTTTCAAGGAAGGATATATTTTCCGGCGGCGCCAAATAGTCGCTGTATACATTGTAGCCTCTCTTCTCGAAGTATTCCTTGCCTCTGTCGCCTATGGCTATGATCAGAGGCTCCTCCCAGTCGAGGTCGATCTCATGCTGTGCCGCCTTGAGCACATTGGTGTTGAAACCACCGCAGAGACCTCTGCAGCTTGTAACGACTATATAGCAGGTGGTCTTGATCTCTCTGTTGCCGGCAAGATAATGTTCCGGTATATCTTTACTGTTGTTGAATATCTCAGCTATAGTGTGGGTGATGTAGTGTGAGTTTTCATTTGTCTTTTCAAATATGGCCTTGGCTTTCCTGAGTTTGCCTGCTGATACCAGCTTCATGGCATTGGTGATATGCTCTGTGCTTGTGACGCTCTTGATACGTCTTTTTATGTCCTGCATATTGTCTGACGCCATATTCTCACACCTCCTTTATCTGTCTTCTTACGTCTGCGGCATACACTCTGCAGTGCTGCCCGCTGCCGTTACCGGTCATCACTTTCTCCCGGCTCCTGTATCTGTCCCAGACCATGTTCTATGCTGAAGTCTTTGATGAACACTTCGATGCCCTCTTTGAGCTTCTCTTCGGTCCTCACATCAAGGACTCCTGTTTCTCTTATGGCTTTGCCTATCTCAGGATACTGTGTATCCATGAAGCTGTAGAAACCCTTTTCGAATTCCTTTACAAGCTCCACCGGCACCGGTGCCATATAGTGATTTATCGCAGCATATATCAGCATTACCTGATCCTCTACAGGGATCGGCTGGTACTGCGGCTGCTTCAGGATCTCCATAAGGATCTCGCCGTGGTCGAGACGTTCTTTTGTTTCTTTGTCTATATCCGAACCGAACTGGGAGAAGTTCGCAAGTTCTCTGTACTGCGCCAGTTCCAGCTTAACAGTGCTGGCAACTTTCTTCATGGCCTTTATCTGCGCGTCTCCGCCTACACGGGATACTGATATACCTGCATTGACGGCTGGTCTCTGTCCTGTGAAGAACAGCTCTGTCTCAAGGAATATCTGTCCGTCGGTTATGGAAATGACATTCGTCGGTATATATGCGGAAACGTCTCCTGCCTGAGTTTCGATTATAGGCAGTGCTGTGATGGAGCCGCCGCCCAGTTCATCTGAAAGTTTGGCTGCTCTTTCCAGCAGTCTTGAGTGGAGATAGAAAACATCTCCCGGATATGCTTCTCTGCCTGGCGGTCTTCTGAGGAGCAGGGACATGGCACGATATGCCACGGCGTGCTTCGAAAGGTCGTCATAGACGATAAGCACATCTCTGCCCTGATACATGAAATACTCCGCTATGGCGCATCCTGCATACGGTGCTATATACTGCAGCGGCGCAACATCTGACGCTGTTGCCGAAACCACTATGCTGTACTCCATAGCGCCTTTGTTTTCAAGGTTCTGCACCAGCTGGGCAACTGTCGAGTTTTTCTGTCCTATGGCAACATAGATACAGATCACGTCTTTGCCCTTCTGATTGAGTATCGTGTCTATCGCTATTGCTGTCTTTCCTGTCTGCCTGTCTCCGATGATAAGTTCCCTCTGTCCTTTACCGATAGGTATCATGGAGTCTATGGCCTTGATACCTGTCTGCAGCGGCTGGAATACTGATTTTCTCTGCAGCACGCCCGGAGCAGGATATTCCACCGGTCTTGTCTCTGTCGTCCTGATAGCGCCCTTGCCGTCTATCGGCTGTCCAAGAGCATTGACGACACGTCCCAGTATATTTTCACCGACAGGCACTTCTACTACTCTGCCTGTCGGTCTTACTATGTCACCTTCTTTGATCTCCCTGTCGGAGCCCATTATTACGCAGCCAACATTGTCTTCCTCCAGATTCATCGCCATACCATATGTGTCTCCGGGGAACTCCAGGAGTTCGCCCGACATACAGTTGTCCAGGCCGTATACTCTGGCAATGCCGTCTCCGACCTGTATAACAGTTCCGAAATCGGAGACTTCTGTTCTGTTTTCATAATTCTTTATCTGTTCTTTTATGACTGCGCTTATTTCTTCCGGTCGTAAATTCATCGCAAGTCTCCTTTACATTCTTAATGAATCGGCCATATCTTCAAGCCGCTTCTTTAAAGTGGTGTCTATCATGCGTCCGTTCACGAATATCCTGACACCGCTTATAAGACTCTTGTCGATCTCGTTTTTCAGTCTTACCTTCATCCTGAAAAGTGACGAGACCTGGTCTTCAAATCTGCCAAGCTGATGCTCCGTCAGCGGAGCTGCGGACACGATGCGGCCGAATGCCACACCATCTGCCTTGTCTGCCAGCTTCTTGTATTCTTTTATTATGTTCCTGAACCTTCCGGCCCTGCCTTTGTCCACCAGAATAAAAAGAAAGTTCAGCATCTTAGTGCTGATCCGTCCTTCGAAAATGTTTCGAAGTGCATCTTTCTTTTTGATTTCTGAAATCACAGGGTCCCTGAGAAAAGCGTCCAGCTCCGGTTCACGCTGGAGGAGGTCTGAAAGTTCGAGCCCTTCGCTGAGAAAAGTGTCTCTCATCCCCAGTTCACAGCCTGCCTCGTACAGAGCGCTGCCGTATGTCATATCTACAGTCAGTTCTGCCATTCAGATGCACCTGCTTCCTCTAAAACCTGTTCTATGATCTGATCCTGACCGTTCACTTCAACATCCCGTTCCATGATCTTCTCCGCAGCCATCAGGGAAAGTACAGCTATCTGCTCTCTCATCTCGAGAACAGCTTTCTCACGCTCTCTCT
Source organism: uncultured Clostridia bacterium (assembly GCA_934255435.1). Taxonomy (GTDB): domain Bacteria; phylum Bacillota; class Clostridia; order Peptostreptococcales; family Anaerovoracaceae; genus Lentihominibacter. Next base: position 4,385 of record CAKQNZ010000124.1, read on the forward strand.
CGATTTCCTTCTCGGCGCGGTTCATGATCTGGCTGGCCCTCTGGTTGGCCTGTTCTATGATCTCACTCGCCTGCTCCTCGGCCTTGATCTTTGCTTCCTTGATTATCTCGCGACCCTCGGCTTCAAGCTTTGCGATCTTCCTGTCATAGTTGGCCATCTTCTCGTCGGCTCTCCTGTTCACTGCCTCGGCATTGTCAAGAGCATCGACGATAGACTGCTTTCTTGTCTCCATAAGGTTGAGAAACGGTTTGTAAAGGAACTTTCCCAGCACACCTACCAGGATCAGGAAGTTCACCAGGTAAAATATAAATTCAGTAAGGCTCATTCCTAACGCTTGTACCATTATCTTACCTTCCTTCCGTTAATATTCCGTATGTGGTCGTATCCTTTACATCTTTGCAAACAGAAGGAACGCTATCAGAAGTCCATAGATACTCAGCGACTCCATGAATGCGAATGAAAGAATCATATTCGTACGAAGCATGCCGGCAGCTTCAGGCTGGCGTGCCATTCCTTCCAGTGCCTTACCTGCAGCGATACCCTGTCCGATTCCGGGACCTATCGTTGCCAGACCTATAGCCAATGCTGTTGCTACTGCAATTAAACCCATAATTATATCTCCTTTCGATTTGAAAAAAAAATTTTCTTTAATTACCTGATAATAATAACCTTGAACTGTTCGCCGATCACAGGTGCTCTTCTTCCACCGTACCGGCCTCCGTGATGTATATGCTGGCCAGCAGTGCGAATACCAGCGCCTGTATCAGACCCATCAGCACGCTCAGCGCCTGCATGATCACCGGAACTCCCAGCGGCACCAGGTCAAAGAGGCATTCCGTTACCGTCTCCTCCCCGTATATGTTGCCGTAAAGCCTCAGCGTCAGCGACACCGGCTTGACGAGATCCTCCATGATCATAAGCGGCAGCACGAATGCGAAAGGTTTGAGCAGATGCTTGAAATAGCTCAGCCCGTGATGCTCCTTTATACCTGTGTACTGTATCATGACGAAAACTATGATCGCCATCGACAGCGTGCAGTTGATAGAGCTTGTAGGCGCCGCCACGCCCGGTATGTGTCCGGCCCACGGCAGCAGTCCGACGTAGTTCGAGAGCAGAATGTATATGAACAATGTGCAGATAAGCGAGAAACAGCTCTTGCAGAGCTTTTTCCCCATTATCCCCTCGAAGAAGTTATAGAGACTTCCTATTGCCCATTCTGCGAAATTCTGGAATCCGGAAGGCACCGTCTGAAGGCGGCGGCCTGAAACCACTGCGATGACCGTTAATATTATCGTTATCGCTGCGCTTGTGATCATCCCGTTGGATATCCCTGCGGAATGCAATGCTTCCATCATCTTTACCTTCCTCCTTTCTCTTTTATATTTTCTTCTGCTGTACAGACAGGACCTTGTTCATTACAGAAAGTCCCGCTGCTATGCCAATTAAAAATGCTATACCGTGAAATGGTACAACATCTCTCAGAAAAAAGGCTGCAGCCAGTGTGAGGACGTTGACTCCGAAACTGATCATGGATCTGATATACACGCCGGTGACACCTGTATCTGCCGAATTTTCGTTATTTGATTTTTTCAGATATCCGAGCCATATGATACAGTTCTTGAGATATCCGACCAGACAGCCTGATGCAATACCTGCTATGATACCTATCACCACCATCAATGTCTATCAGCCTCCTTTGCAAGCGTAATAATAAATATCCTTTTGGAAATTATGTTAGATTATACACCCGTTTGCGATAAATGTGAACCACTTTTTTTAAGTTAAATTTATAACAATTTCAAGGGTCGGAGGTATGCCC
>CAKQNZ010000125.1 GCA_934255435.1 uncultured Clostridia bacterium
ACCGACTATATTGCCGATGGCAATGCTCATACTCTCATGGCCAAGATCTAGCTGATTTGTCTTTGGCGACTCTGTCACCTGTATCTCTATATACTGGTCTTCCAGAAGTCCTTCCTTGAGCTGCTGCTTCACCTGCTCCCTGGCAAGCTCTGTATCCATGCCTTCTCCTTCCAGAGCCGGCTGCTGCTGTTGCTGCTGTTCATACTCTTCCTTCTGGCTGAGATAACCGCTGTTTCCCAGGATGAAATCGAAAGGACCTTTGTTCCTGCCGGACTCTGTTTTCTTTTTTTTACCAGGGATTATAGCTTCGATTATCTTTTCTTCAACGATCTCGTCAGCTATGGAATACTTTTCCTCCAGCATAGACTGTTTTGTGATCCTGACAGATGCCTCTACAAGATCACGTATCATCGAGTCCACATCCCTGCCTACATATCCGACTTCAGTGAATTTGGTAGCCTCAACCTTGACGAAAGGTGCGTCCATCAGTTTGGCAAGTCTCCTTGCGATCTCGGTCTTGCCGCATCCTGTAGGTCCCATCATCAGTATGTTCTTCGGAGTTATCTCCTCTCTCATCTCATCGGACAGCAGGCTCCTCCTGTATCTGTTTCTCAGAGCGATGGCGACGGATTTCTTGGCCTCGTCCTGTCCTATGATATATTTATCCAGTTCCTGTACGATCTCTTTAGGTGTCATCTGATATAATTTATTAGCCATTTGCACACCTCCTATAATTTTTCCACTGAAATATTGTCATTAGTATATACACATATCGATGCTGCGATCTCAAGCGATTTTCTCACTATGTCTTCGGCGCCAAGCTCTGTATTGTTGTAAAGGGCATTGGCTGCCGCATATGCATAGTTGCCGCCTGAGCCTATTGCTACGAAAGGCTGGTCCGGCTCGATGACTTCTCCTGTACCGGAAATCACCAGCAGATCTTCCTTGTCGGCTACGATCATGAGAGCCTCAAGATTCCTTGCTGCTTTGTCAGAACGCCAGAGCTGTGCCAGTGCCACTGCAGCCCTCTTGAGATTGCCGCCGTGTTCATCCAGCTTGCTTTCGAATTTCTCAGTCAGCGAGAATGCATCTGCCACAGAACCTGCGAATCCTGTTATTATCGAATTCCTGTATATTTTCTTTACTTTTTTTGCACCATTCTTCATTATGGCTGTTTCACCCATCGTGACCTGTCCGTCGCCTCCGATGCATATGTCATCTTTGCTTCGTCTGACTGCTACGATAGTTGTCGCATGAAACTGTCCCATATAAATTACCTCCTTATTCCTTATAATCACACTCGCTGTTCGAGCATGCATACTGGCTGTCCTTTGTTTTCTTCTCTACAAGGAGAGACCCACATTTCGGACACTTTTTATTTACAGGTTTGTTCCAGAAAGACTGGGTGCATTCCGGATATCCGCTGCATCCGTAGAACACCCTGCCTTTTTTGCTCTTCCTGGCCACGATATCCTTGCCGCAGGCAGGACATTTGACATCGATAGTCTGTACTATAGGTTTGGTATTCTTACACTCAGGGTATCCTGTACATGCTGCAAAAGGACCGAATCTGCCATATTTGACCGCCATCGGTTTGCCGCATTTCTCACAGTTCTCACCTGTAAGCTCAACTTCGAATTCTACTTTCTGTATTTCATTGTCTGCGACCTCCAGCTCCTCTTTGAGTGTGCCGTAGAAGTCACGTATGACACTCTTCCACTCTGTTCCTTTGGCCTCTATATCATCAAGATTATCTTCCATCTGTGCCGTGAAGCCTGTATCGACTATCTCCTTGAAATACTGCTCCATCATTTCGGTGACGATGAATCCCAGCTCTGTAGGAACAAGAGATTTCTTTTCTTTGACTATATATTTCCTGTCCGAAAGTGTCGCCACTATAGGTGCATAGGTACTCGGTCTGCCTATGTCTTTTTCTTCCAGATCCTTGACAAGACTGGCTTCTGTGAACCTTGCAGGAGGCTGTGTGAAACTCTGTTCTCCTTTGACGTCCACTGGTCTTAGCGTTTCGCCCTTCTCGAGATGCGGCAGCCATTTGTCTTCATCGTTATCCTTGCCGGGTGAATATACTTTCAGGAAACCATCGAACAGCAGTTTCGATCCTGTTGCCTTGAACGAGTAGTCTCCGTTCACGATAACTGCACTGACAGCCTTGAATTTAGCCGGCGACATCTGACTGGCCATGAACCGGTTCCAGATAAGTCTGTAAAGGTTGTACTGGTCCTTTGTCACCAGTTCCTTTATGCTGTCAGGAACGATCTCCATATGGCTGGGCCTTATGGCTTCATGGGCGTCCTGGATATCTTTCTTTTTGTTGGAAAAGACTGTCCCTGCATAATATTCACTGCCGACGTTCTCTGTTATGAATTCTTTTGAAGCTGCCTTGGCCTCATCGGATATTCTGACAGAGTCGGTTCTTATATATGAAACAAGACCCACAGTACCTCGTCCCTTGATCTCCACACCTTCGTACAGCTGCTGTGCTACAAGCATCGTCTTCTTTGTGGTAAAGTTCAGCTTGTTTGCAGCATCCTGCTGAAGGCTGCTTGTGGTGAACGGTGGCATCGGTCTTCTGAGCCTGTCCTTTTCTTCGAGAGCAGAAAGAACATAGCTGCCGTTTTTAAGCTCCGCCAGTACAGCATCATTCTGCTCCTTGTTTTCGATCGTTAATTTTTTGCCCTTGTATTCTGTAAGTTTCGCAGTGAATTTCCTGTCTTTTTTGAAATCCGCTGCTATCGTCCAGTATTCCTGCGGTTTGAAAGCCTTTATCTCGTTCTCTCTGTCACAGATTATTTTAAGTGCTGCAGACTGAACACGCCCGGCACTGAGTCCTCTGCGTATCTTCCGCCACAGCAGGGGACTTATCTGATATCCCACAAGTCTGTCCAGCACTCTTCGTGCCTGCTGGGCGTCAACGAGCCTCAAGTCGATGGGCCTCGGATTCTTTATCGCATTTTTTATGGCCTTTTCCGTGATTTCATTGAACACTATCCTGCATGGCGTAGTCTGATCTATGCCAAGAAGATATGCCAGATGCCATGATATAGCTTCTCCCTCACGGTCAGGGTCGGTTGCGAGATAAACTTTGGAAGCATTTTTCGCTTCTTTTTTTAGTGATTTTATTATATCGCCTTTGCCCCGTATGGATATGTACCGGGGTTCAAAGTCGTTGTCAATATCGATTCCCAGTTTGCTTTTCGGCAGATCCCTGACGTGACCTACAGATGCTATCACTTTATAGCGTGAACCCAGGAATTTGCCTATTGTTTTAGCCTTCGATGGCGACTCTACAATTACAAGTATTTTTTTCGCCGCTGCCATGAAAACTCCTCCCTTTTATATCAACAGTTGTTTCTAATCCTTAATTATATGTATATATTCAGTCTTTTGCAACAAAAATTTTGCCAAGGTCCGAAAAAACAAACCCTTTCATCTCCATCACAGTGACTACGCTGCTGATATATCCCGGTGCGCTTCCTGTCAGTATCGACAGGTCGTCTATCGTGAGTTCGCCGTACCCTTCGAGAAGATGATATATCTCCTGTTCGATGCCGCTGAGACATTTTCTGATCTCGCTGTCTGCAGGTTTGTCCACACCCATCATCGCTGATATGTCTCCTGTGGATATCACCGGGCATGCACCATCCTTTATCAGTTTATTGCTGCCGATACTGAAACTGCTGTCGATATTTCCAGGCACGGCGCACACTTCCCGTCCCTGCTCTGCTGCAAGCTCGGCAGTTATCAATGCTCCGCTGCTCCTTCCTGCCTGCACCACTGCTGTCAGCTCTGAAAGACCACTTATGATCCTGTTTCGCTGTGGAAAATGATATCGCTGCGGCTTCGTGCCTGGGGGATATTCAGATATAACAAGGCCGGCTGCTTCTATCTCTTTCTTCAGTCTGGCATTTTCCGGTGGATAACATACATCGGGACCGCAGCCTAGAACAGCTATCGTACCCCCGCCCGTTCTCAGTGCACCTGTATGTGCCGCTGTATCTATGCCAAGAGCCATGCCACTCACTACAGTTATACCATCGGAGGCGAGCCTTCCAGCTATGTCTTCTGCCGTCCTACTGCCATACCGGCTGGATTTTCTTGAGCCTACGACAGCTGCACACCTGCCGTCCAGCAGCGAAATATTCCCAAGGCAGTAAAGCTGCCGGGGCGGATCCTTGATCTCCCGCAGAAGAGCCGGATATACCGGCATATCTATAGTTACCTTCTCTATCATATTATATTCCTGTCCCATTCCGTTATCCTGTAAACAAGCGCCTCTGCAACATGCTCGCACATGATATCATCTTCACCTGCAAGGTCTGCGATGGTCCTTGATATCTTTAGTATCTTCATATATGCTCTCATGCTCAGTCCGTACTTCTCATAGGCGCTGTCCAGCAGGTTCCTGCAGTCAGCATCCAGCCTGCAGTATATCCCTATACCTTTTTCATCGAGACCGCCGTTGTTCTTGTACCCTGTCCCTTTATATCGCATCTGCTGTATCTGCCGGGCTGCCATTACCTGAGCCCTCATCGCATCTGACGTCGTGCCAACAGTTTCTGATGCATTGCATTCTGTACCCACCAACGTTATAGCTTCTTTTTCTATCGGCATGACTTTTATGTGCATGTCTATCCTGTCCGAAAACGGACCTGCAAGTCTCCTTCTGTGTGCCTCCAGCTGTTTCCTGCTGCATGTGCACATCCTTCTCTCATCCCACAAATATCCGCATTTGCATGGGTTCGCTGCTGCAACGATCATCGTATCAGCAGGGAATACCATTTCGTCCATGTTCCTGCTGACTCTCACGAATCCGTCTTCAGCAGGCTGTCTCATGGCGTCCACTGCCCGTGCGTCGAATTCACCAAGTTCATCAAGGAAAAGCACGCCGCCATGGGCCAGAGACATCTCGCCCGGTCTCGGTTTCAGCCCGCCCCCTGTAAGACATGCTGCAGATATGGTATGATGCGGGCTGCGGAAAGGTCTTCTTGTAATGACAGGTTCTTCGTCGCTGAGCAGCCCTGCTACGCTGTATATCCCGGTTATCTCAAGCTTTTCTTCATAACTGAGATCAGGCAGCACTGAGGGTATGCGTTTAGCCAGCATGGTCTTGCCGCATCCCGGACCTCCCATGAACAGAAGACCATGACTTCCTGCGGCACCTATCACTATGGCCCGTTTGGCACTTTCCTGACCTATGACCTGAGAAAAATCATTATCATATTCTCTGCTGATATATTTTTTCTTCCTTTTATATATGCCTTTGTCTGTACAGCCTGACAAAAACGATGCAGCCTCTCGCAGATCTTTCGCAGCGTATATATTGATATCTTCGATGATAGACGCCTCCTCCGCATTGCTCTCCGGCAGCACTATATTCCTGATCCCTGCCTTCCTCATACACATTGCCAGAGGCAGCGCTCCTTTTATCCTGTTCAACCTGCCGTCCAGGGAAAGCTCTCCGAAAAAAGCTGTGTCTTCAGTATCATATATGCCATGTCCCTGCATTATCAGACCCAGTGCTATCGGCAGATCGAAATGGCTCCCTTCCTTTGGTCTTCCTGCCGGGACCAGGTTCACCGTTATCTTCCTGTCCGGAAAGCTGTATCCGGAATTGACCACTGCTGGCCTGACTCTGCTGTATGACTCTCTGATAGTCGTGTCTGCAAGTCCGACTATGCTGAAATTAGGCATACCGCTGTGTATATCTGTCTCCACTGTTACAGGATAGCCCTTTACCCCTACGAGAGTCGCTGTTTTTATTCTTGAAAGCAAATCCGCCTCCTCCTGTCTTTATCAGAATGCATTGCCGATATGTTCTATCGTCACCTCCATGACATCAAAGCAGATATCCACAGGGGCATATCCGCTGGCCTTCATTTCACTTAGGTATGACATGGCTGCCGCCCTGATATGTTTCTTCTTCCTGTCGTCCACAGACTCGCATGGACGACCGTATTCAAAGCTGCTCCTTGTCTTGACTTCTATAAAACTCAATCTGCCGTGCTTGCCTGCTATGATGTCTATCTCTCCGGATCTGCATCT
>CAKQNZ010000126.1 GCA_934255435.1 uncultured Clostridia bacterium
CTGAAGGACAGCCGACCACACAACTTTTTTCAGGAGTCAGGCCCTGCTCTTTGAACTTGTCAACATCCCTGCCGGACTTCACGCCGCAGTAATCCGTGGCAAAAGCAAGCTTGTCTGTAGTAAGGTTTATGACAAACTCACCGGTCCTTTTTATGATATCATGGGAAAACCGTTCCCTGCGCACTGATATATACGTCATCGGAGGGTCTGAGTTTATTATTCCCGTCCAGGCTATAGTTATTATATTGCTATGCGTGCCGTCTCCACAGGAAACCATCACTGCAGGGACCGGATTCAGCATAGTGCCCGGTTTGAATCGTCTCTTTGCCATTATCTTCTGTTTTCCTCTCTGAGTCTGTTCAGCACTTTGCTGAAGTCTTTCGGCAGCGGTGCCTCAAACTCCATGTAAGCGCCTGTTGACGGATGTACGAACCCCAGTACTGCAGCATGCAGCATCTGTCTTGCTGCGCCCTGCCTGTTTTTTGCAGGACCGTACAGTTCATCTCCAAGAAGCGGATGCCTGATATGCGACATATGTACCCTGATCTGATGGGTCCTTCCTGTCTCAAGTCTCGCTTCTATATATGTGAACCTGCCGAATCTTTCCAGTACTTTGTAATGTGTCACCGCATGTTTTGAGTTTGCTTCAGTGACTGCATTCCTGAGGCGGTTTTTCGGGTCACGCCCTATCGGTCTGTCCACTGTACCTTCGTCTTCTTTTATGTTGTTGTAAACTATCGCTTTATATACTCTTGTTATCGAATGCTCCGACAGCTGCTCCGACAGTATCCTGTGGGCATTGTCGTTTTTCGCTACCATCAGCAGTCCGCTGGTGTCTTTATCTATGCGGTGTACGATGCCCGGACGTATCACGCCGCTTATCGAAGAAAGATTGTCCCTGCAGTGATACATCAGTGCATTGACAAGGGTGCCTGACGGATTCCCTGGCGCAGGATGCACCACCATACCTGCCGGTTTGTTCACTACAATAAGCTCATCATCCTCGTAAACTATATCCAGTGGTATATCTTCCGCTTCGATGCTCAGTTCGTCAGGTTCCGGCACTGTTATCTCAAATATATCTCCGCATTTCACTTTGTATTTCTTTTCTTTGCAGACTGTTCCGTTCACCTGGATATTTCCTTTTTCAAAAAGCTTCTGGATAAAACTTCTGGACATATCTTCAAATGCTCCGGAAAGTACCACATCTGCACGCATGCCTGCCATATCTTCATCTGTATCGAATCTTATCTTTTCCAGTCCGTCTGTTATCGTCATCTGCTGTTTCTTTTCCTTTCCAGTACGAGAACATCCAGAAGCAGCAGTCCGCAGCCGACACAGATAAAAATATCTGCAATATTGAACACAGGAAACACCCTGAAATCGAACATATCGACTACAAAGCCTCTCGTTATCCTGTCGACCAGATTGCCTATGCCGCCTCCGCATATGAACGACACTGCCGTCAGCATAGTTCTGCTCCAGACATTTCTCTTAAAAAAAACAAGCACAAGACCTGCAGCCATTATCACCATCGGCAGCAGGACCAGCAGCAGCCACTGTTCCTCCCACATGCTGAATGCGGCTCCGGTATTGCGCACATATGTTATATGAAATACATTTTCGATAACAGGTATCGTCGAACCCGGTGCCATATCCGAAACTGTGATATATTTAACAGCACGGTCAAGAACTACAGCTGCCGCTATTATCAGATAATATATCATATGAAAAACAGGGGGCGGGGGTCCGCCCCGCCTCCTTTAATATTTGATATTACGTTTTGTGACCTGTTTTTCGACCACGTCGCTTACTTCCATTGTTGGCACATCGTTCTGACTGCTGTCGCTGCTTTCCGGCAGATCGTCAAAATCATCGATGCCAAGTTCAGGGAACATCTCACCGCTCAGAGATTCGAAGCGCTGCAGTTCAGACTGCAGAAGCTGCTTGTACCTGGCACGGAAGCTTATGAATCTCGACTTTATAGCCTGGCTTTCCTCAGATATACGGTCGGCTGCATCTTTGGCTTCCTTCTGCATCAGCTGTGCATCAAGCTCAGCATTCTTGAGAAGGATATCTGCTCTCTTTTCAGCACTTGCCGAAATATCAGCCATAAGAGTCTTGGCTGCTTCGAGAGTCTCAAGAACAGTGCCTTCTGAAGATCTGTGACGTTCAAGTTCTTCAACGAGACGGCTGTTTTCTTCTTTTGTCTGTCTGAGCTCATCGAGGACCTTTTCGAGATCTATCGTTATCTCGTCGAGGAACTGATTTACTTCTTCCTCTTTGTAGCCTCTGACTGCTTTAGAAAATTCTTTTTCCTGTATGTCTATAGGTTTTATCATTTTTCCCTCCTATTTCCATGGATTGGAGCCACTGTCTCCACCGCCGAAATTGTAAGGCTTGTTCTCGCCATCGGCAAATATTGCAACATTTTCAGGTGCAAACACGAATATGTTGTTGGCTACTTTCTGTACATTTCCGTTCAGCGCATATGTAGCCCCGCCGAGGAAATCAAATATCTTCCTTCCTGTATCGCTGTCAAGCTTTTCAAGATTCACTATTATCGGCTTTCTGCTTTTAAGGCTGTCTACAAGCTTCGGACACTCATCAAATCCGTTAGGCTCGATTACCACCAGCTTGAATGCATTTGTTATCGCTTTTACTGTTCTGTTCTGCATAGGTACCACGTTACTGCTTTCATATCTTGAAGAAGCCATTGTCGATGCTCTTGATTCAACAGGCTTCCTGTCATAATATCCTGTCTTCTTGTATTCTTCTTCCTCTTCTATTTCTTCCTCTTCTTCATAATCCTCGAATCCCATCAGATCTTTAAATTTTGAAAATACTCCCATTTCTGCCTCCTATTTGTTACCGTAATTTCTTTCACCAAATATTGCACTTCCTACTCTGACAAGGTTCGAACCCGCTTCTATAGCAACTTCGAAATCATGTGACATTCCCATGGACAGATATTTAAAATCCAGATGTTCATGTTCTATCCTGCTGAATGTGTCGTATTGTTTTTTGACCTCGTCGAAGTATACTTTGATATCTTCCGGATCTTCTGCAAAAGGAGCTATGCACATGAGTCCTCTTATCCTTATATTGCTGCAGTTTTCCAGGATCTCTTTTATCAGGCTCTCAGTTTCCGATGTGGATATTCCGAACTTGCTTTCTTCCTGGGCCGAGTTCACCTGGATGAGTATATCCATAGTGATGCCTCTGCTGCCTGCACGTTTGTCGATCTCTGCCGCCAGTTTGTATGAATCCACAGAGTGTATCATCGAAACCTTGTCTATTATGTATTTGACTTTGTTGGTCTGCAAATGACCTATCATATGCCATCTTACAGGTTTGATATGATCGTATTTGTCCATTATCTCCTGGACTTTGTTTTCACCGATATCGGTAGCGCCTGCATCTATAGCAATATTTATCTCTTCCGGAGTCCTTGTTTTGCTGACAGCAACGAGAAGAACATCATTCGCACTCCTCCCGCAGCTTTCGGCTGCGTCACTTATCCTGTTTCTTATGGTTTCCAGATTTTTTCTGATATCCTCCATATCTAATTCTCCTTTTTCTGGTCTTTCTGCTCACGTTCCTTTTTCAGGTCCTTCTCAAGAGCACTCTTCGGGTGCCTCAGTACCTCATCGTAAACATTCACCGTCTCGACCTGATTGCCTTCATCATTTATAAATACATCATCTTCTATGACGGATTCTTTCCTGTCTGAAGATATCACTTTTACAGGTTTGAATTTATCATCTCCGTTTTTATCCCTGACATATACGCCATCCTGCCCGTCTTTTTTTATTATGCATTTGTTTCTGACGATAAGACCTGTATTATCGCTTGTTATGATCTTTATATCGTCTTTACGTGTTTCAGCGAATGCTTCGTAATACATGTCCGAATACAGTATTATCCTGTAGTCCGAACCGTCCTTTTTGTTCGTATGCACTTTCGCCTGCACTGATGAGCCGTCGGAAAACTCTATCGTCACTTTCCTGCCTTCGTTATAGTCCTCAGCAGTATCTTTATCGACCCAGCACAGTACATACCACTTGTCATCATTCGATATCTTGAATACAGGCTCGCCCTTCACAGCATAAGTACGGTCCAGATCTGCAGGATCCAGCTTGATGTGCTCGACAGTGTCACGTTTGATACCGAGCATCTTCTCCGGAGTGAAATAATCTTCATATCCATCTATCGTTTTGCTGAAAACTCCGCTTATCGGTGCCTTCACTGTCACTTTGACACCATCGTATCCCTTGAGATTCTCTATGTATGTGCTGTACTTGTCTTTGCTTCTGCTGTCAGTGCTGTCAGGATCGTAATTCACTATCTTTTGATTTTTTTTGACACTGACATTGTCGCCTACAAGATATTTTATCTTGCCTGACTGCTCCGCAGTTCCTATCTGCTCCTCCTTGATGACATAACCTGTCGTTTCATGTGAGATCGTCAGCGTTCCCGGTTCGAGGATCTGTGTGGTTTCAAAAATATCCGTCACCTTCGGCAGCACTTCGACTATGATAAAAAGGAGCAGCAGTACTGCAAAATACAGCAGTATGATCCGCTTCATCTTATTGTTCAGTTTTATGTTCATGGCTTTATTTTACACCAAAGCACACTGCCTTGCAATGTGCTAAGTATCTATTTTCATGATTTCTTCAAGAACCTTCCGTTCTTCTTTGGTGAGCTCGTGTTCACTCTCTGAATAAGACCTGAACATATCCGGACGCCGCTCTCTGGTAAGCATCAGAGACTGCCGGAATCTCCAGAGTGCTATCAGCTTGTGGTTGCCGCTCAGCAGCACCTCGGGAACCTCCAGATCTCTGTATTCCCGAGGTTTGGTATACTGGGGATGTTCCAGCAGCCCTGAATATACCGATTCATCAAGGGCAGAATTCTCATTTCCCAGTACAGCCGGTAATAGCCTTGCTACGGAGTCGATCAGCACCATCGCCGGAAGTTCGCCTCCTGTCAGGACATAGTCTCCTATAGATATCTCTTCAGCATCCCAGTAGTCCAGCACACGCTGGTCGATACCTTCATAGTGACCGCACAGTATCACAAGTTCATCCATTTCAGAAAGCTCTTTTATCTTGTCAGCATCAAGTATCTTTCCTCTTGGCGACATATATATGACTTTTTTCCTTCCAGCGTCAACAGACTCCATAGCTCCGAAAACTGGATCCGGCATCATCACCATGCCTCCGCCCCCTCCGAAAGGATAATCGTCTGCCTTGTTGTGTTTATCATTGCTGAAATCCCTGATATCTGTCATTCTGATGTCTATAATTCCCTTTTCTGCTGCTCTGCCCAGGATGCTTCCGCCCACTACCGGGCCGAACATTTCCGGAAACAGTGTCAGAACGTCTATTTTCATAACTGTATCCCTCCTGTCATCAAAGATCCCTAAGTCCTTCTATAAGTCTTACCGTTATATTTCTCTCGCTGCCGTCTATGTCCAGAACGAACTGATCCACTTTAGGTATCAGTATTTTCTTTCCTTTATTGTCCTCGATCTCAAATATGTCCTGTGCTGTATTCTGGATAACATCTGTTACTTTTCCCAGGACATCTCCATTTTCTTCCACAGCAGTCATTCCTATTAGATCCCTAACATAGAACTGTCCCTCCGGAAGCTCCGGCAAATCATCTTCTGTGACATATATGAACGTCCCTCTCAGTCTCTCTGCTCCATCTCTGTTATCGACTCCCTGCAGCTTGAGTATCACTACATTTTTCTGTAGTCTCACATTCTCTATCCTGCAGAGCTTTTCACCTATATATACGTTTTCTGTCGTTTCGTATATCTCGCTGCTGTCGGAGTAATTGTAGACCTTCACTTCGCCTTTAAGACCCACTACATTTACTATTTTCCCGATTTTGATCTTCTCCATGGTTTTCCCCGCATAAAAATACAAGCACATAT
>CAKQNZ010000127.1 GCA_934255435.1 uncultured Clostridia bacterium
TTAGTTAAGACTAATTATATAATAACAGCACCTGCAGCTTTTGTCAACTGTAAAATGTATATTTCCTAAAAAAGCTGCCATACCTGTGGATACTCCCACTGATATGACAGCTTCTGTATTCTTTATATCATCTTCACTGCATTGCAGTATCTGTTGTGTCAGCTGACGATTACATCATGCCAGGCATTCCGCCTCCCATGCCTCCGCCCATCGGCGGCATTGCAGGTTCATCTGACGGTGCATCTGTCACACCTGCTTCTGTAGTCAGGAGCATTGCTGATGCTGATGATGCGTTCTGGAGTGCTGATCTTGTAACCTTTGCCGGGTCAACGATACCTGCTCCGATCATATCAACATACTCTTCTGTAGCTGCATTGAAGCCTGTGCCTTCCGGTCTGTCTTTGACCTGAGCGATGACTACGCTGCCTTCGTATCCGGCATTCTCAGCGATCTGTCTTACAGGTTCTTCAAGAGCTCTTACGATGATCTTTCCGCCTGTCTTAGCGTCGCCTTCAAGTCCTTCGACATATTTTGCAACTGCAGGTATAGCATTGGCAAGAGCAACACCGCCGCCTGCTACGATACCTTCTTCAACTGCTGCCTTTGTAGCGTTGAGAGCATCTTCGATCCTGAGTTTTCTTTCTTTGAGTTCTGTTTCTGTTGCTGCACCTACTCTGATAACAGCTACGCCACCTGCCAGCTTGGCAAGTCTTTCCTGAGTCTTTTCTCTGTCGAAATCAGAAGTAGTGTTTTCGATCTGAGTCTTGATCTGAGCAACTCTTGCTGCGATCTCGTCAGGGTTGCCTGCACCCTTTACGATAACGGTGTTTTCTTTGTCGACTTTAACTGTTGCAGCGCTTCCCAGCATATCTGCAGTAGTTTCTTTCAGTTCATATCCCAGTTCTTCTGAGATAACTGTACCGCCTGTCAGAACAGCGATGTCTTCCAGCATAGCCTTCCTTCTGTCGCCGAATCCCGGAGCCTTGACAGCTACGCAGTCGAATGTGCCCTTGAGCTTGTTTACGATGATAGTTGCCAGTGCTTCGCCTTCGAGGTCGTCACAGATTATCATGAGCTTTCTGCCCTGCTGAACTACCTGTTCAAGTACAGGGAGTATCTCCTGGATATTTGAGATCTTCTTGTCGGTGATCAGGATATATGGATTTTCCAGTACTGCTTCCATCTTCTCTGTATCAGTTACCATGTATGGTGAGAAGTATCCTCTGTCGAACTGCATACCTTCTACTACATCCAGTGTAGTACCCATAGTCTTGGATTCTTCAACAGTGATGACTCCGTCTTTGCCGACCTTTTCCATAGCTTCTGCGATGAGACCGCCGATTTCTTCGTCAGCTGCTGATACTGAAGCTACCTGAGCGATGCTTTCCTTGCTGTCTACTACTTTTGCAAGTCTTCTGATCTCACCTACAGCAGTATCCACAGCGCCCTGGATACCTCTTTTGATCACCATAGGATTAGCTCCTGCTGCAACGTTCTTGAAACCTTCTTTGATGATGATCTGAGCGAGAAGTGTTGCTGTTGTAGTACCGTCTCCGGCAACATCATTTGTCTTTGTAGCAACTTCCTTTACCAGCTGTGCACCCATATTCTCCACTGCATCCTCAAGCTCGATCTCCTTGGCGATGGTAACACCGTCGTTGGTGATGAGCGGTGCTCCGAACTTCTTGTCCAGCAGCACGTTCCTGCCTTTAGGTCCTAATGTTATCTTTACTGTGTTTGCTAATTTATCAACGCCTGCCTGAAGTTTTCTTCTGGCATCTTCTCCGTAATGTAATTCTTTTGCCATATCAAAATACCTCCTCTTTATTATTCAACTATCGCCAGAATGTCTCTCTGGTTCATGATAGAAACTTCTTCGCCACCGTATTTAACGTCAGTCCCAGCATACTGTGAGAATATTACTTTGTCTCCCACTTTAAGTTCCATTTTTTCTTCGTCACTTCCAGGACCTACAGCCAGGACCTCTGCCATCTGCGGTTTTTCCTGTGCTGAACCCGGCAGCACGATCCCGCTCGCTGTTTTCTCTTCAGCTTCGATCCTCTTGATCACAACTCTTGTTCCTAATGGCTTGATTCCAAAACTCATAATATCCACTCCTTTACTTTTTAACGGGTATTACCCTACGTTTTCATGTTGTTAGCACTCATCATTTCTGAGTGCTAACTATAATTTACAGCTATTGCCCTTATTTGTCAATAGGTTTTTTAGTATGTTCTGTTTATTTTTTTGCTGCTGTGCTCATACGCTGCTTCCTGAAAGATCGAGATTCCTCATATAATAGAACAGATACTGCTGTGCGATGCCTCCGTATCTGCCGAAATGCTCCGCTGCATACCGGTTCATGGCTTTTACATCTTTCTCATCTATGCCGTAAAGCTCGTGCATGACTTTCTTTACCCACACATCCACAGGGAAGCTGTCGAATTTGCCCAGTGAGAACAGTGCTATGCAGTTAGCCACTTTTGGTCCGACTCCGCAGTACTGCCTCAGAGCCTGTACCGCATCTGCTCCCGATACATCGTCTCCACCCAGAGCTTCCAGGCTCTCCAGTCCGTCAGATGCGACTTTCCTTGCAGTCTCCACAAGATATCTCGCTCTGTATCCCAGCCTGCAGGGTGAAAGATCCTCTGCCTCAAGGGCTGCCAGCACTTCCGGCGATGGAAGCGAATAATACTCTCTGCCTCCATATTCTCCTGCCTTTTCTCCGAAATTCTCAGCCAGCGAGTTTATGCATCTCTTTATCCGAGGTATATTGTTGTTCTGGGATATGATGAAAGACAGCAGCGTCTCCCATTTTTCCTGGTTCAGGATCCTGATGCCACTGCCGTACTGTATGGCTTTTGCCATCACATCATCATCCTCTGCCAGAGTTTTCTTTATCACCGAATAGTCTCTGTCCAGATCGAAGTATCTCCTCCATATATCATGGAAATCCTCTTCAGTGGTACCATACATACAAATGGTCTGCTGTTCATCATCATATGAGGTCCTCATAACTCTGCCGAAGGCTGTGCCAACATAGCTGCCATCAGGTTCTTTCTCCCATCTGAAGCATTGTCCGCAGTCCAGTATGTGATCAGTGTCAAAATCTTTTACGCCCGTTATCTCTATGTGATCCGGCTTTGTTATCACATCTTTCATATGACACCTCTCACTTCCACTTCAAGACTGTTGACATTGAAAGCTGTCATTTCTTCTATCTTTGCTGCCAGTTCGTTCTGATAGCTTTCCGCTGCTTTGAAAATTTCTGCACCGTATCTGATGTTCACGGCAACATACATATCTATGCCTTCCTGCACAGGGAACACCGAAACCTTTGAAAGTTCGGCAACGTCTGCATTTTCACGGCGCACGCACTCTGCTATATCGGACATGACTTTCTCTGATATCTTGTATTCTCCAAGATAGCTGTATGTAGGTCTGACCACCGACTTTTCGGAGATCGCCTTGCCCGGTCCAAGTTCACGCAGCAGTATCCTCATGGGAGCCATGAAATATCCGGAAAACTGACGTTTCAGCTGGAATGTCGGCGCCGGTATGGCATGCTGCCCCAGCTCATTCCGCTGCTTATGAGCCATAGCTCTGTCAGCTTCAGTTGTTATCTCTTCTATGTATATCCTCTTGCCTATCCTGCCGATATCCAGCCGTTTCACGATACGGTCCACCATCTCGTCAGATGTTCCCAGCACAAGGATTGATGAAGGTCTGATACGGTTTATCGCATCCACCACATCGTTTCTGTGTGCATCATCATAGAAAAGCGCTGATTTCACGGCTCCGACTCTTGTCTTCTGCCTCTTTGCAGAAATGCCTGCTATGACTTTGTTCCTGCATATGAACAGCCCGTCGTCTATTATACTTTCGATATTCAGCTGTTTGCAGAGATTGACGGCCTGGAAGCTTTTTCCTGTGCCGCTCTTACCTATCAACCCGTAAACTTTCATCTTGAAATCCTTCCTGACATTTGCTATAATCAAGGTGTCGTTTAATGATAAACTTAAAGGAGGTACCACAAATGGCTTATGTAATCAATGATTCATGTATCAGCTGCGGCGCTTGCATCGATGAATGTCCGGTAGAAGCTATCTCTCAGGGAGACAGCCAGTACGTTATTGATGCTGACAAATGCATCGACTGCGGAGCATGCGCAGGTGCATGTCCAGTTGAAGCTCCTGTTGAAGGCTAAGCTCTTTCAGGAAGCAGGATATCCACTGATATTAAATTAACCGTTTCATTAATTTGAAACGGTTATTTAATTTATACGCTTATTTATTTTCGCTGTCTTCTTCGTTATCGCTGTTGTTTTCCATGGCACCGTTTATATGATATGCCAGAGAGTGAAGACTTTCACTGATATGTACATTTTCTATAGCTACGTGCTTAGGTACCTCAAGATCCACAGGTGCAAAGTTCCAGAGACCTTTAACTCCGGCGAAACAGAGCTTATCCGCCACTTCCTGTGCGGCATCCTTTGATGTGCAGATTATACCTATATCGATCTGATTTGATTCGACATACTCCACCATATCCTCATAGTCCATTACTTCGATATCATTTATCTTCATGCCAATGAGTCTTGGGTTTATTTCGAATATGCCATGTACCACAAAACCTGCTTTATAGTAATATGTGTAGTTCGCTATGGCCTGCCCCAGGTTGCCTGCACCTACGATGACCATCCTGTAGCTTTTGTCCAGTCCCAGTATCGCACTTATCTCGTGGTAAAGCCCCTCTACACTGTAGCCATATCCCTGCTGACCGAAACCTCCGAAATTGTTGAGGTCCTGTCTTATCTGGGATGCAGTATATCCTATGAGATGACTGAACTCGCTTGACGAGATCTTGTCGACACCTTTTTTTCTGAGTTCGTTGAGATATCTCCTGTATCTTGGAAGACGCTTGATCACAGCGTTTGATATTTTATCCGTTTTCTTCATTCCTACGCCTCACCCTGCCATTATTCTTTCGACTCTACATAGGAAACAAGATCATTTACTGTCTGGAACTGTTCTGCGTCCTCATCCGGTATCTCGATACCGAATACATCTTCGATAGCCATTATTATCTCCACTGCATCCAGTGAATCCGCTTCAAGATCCTTCATGAGATGTGTTTCCAGCTCTATGTCATCTTCACTGACATTCAGCTGTCCGGCTATTATTTCTTTTATTTTGTCAAGTGCCATTGTCTACCTCCGTTATATTAGTATAAAAATCATATCTGTAATTTCTTTATGTGATAGTCTGTACCGACCATCAACTTATTATAGTGTACGCCCCCTGTTATTGCAATAGTTTTGAAAAAAACGCTTTTATCTGAAAAAACTGCAAAAATCATTCCTGTTCCTGGAGTTCAATCCATTCTTCGTAATCAGATTCGAGCTGCTCACGCTTTTTAACTATCTCGCAGCTTATCTCTGCAAGTTTTTCATGATCTCTCATTATCTCAGGATCGCTCACTTTATTTTCCAGCTGCCGGATATCCGCTTCAAAGTTCCCGATGTTCTTCTCCAGCTGTTCTTTCCTGCGTTGCAGTCTGCGCTGCTGTGCCTCACGCTCCTTCTGGAGCTTTCTCTTTTCTGCAGAGGAAAGACCGCCCTGCTGCTCATCGCTTTGGGTCTCGCTGCCGCCGGACTTCTGTTTTTCTGAAAGTCCGCTGACATATCTGCTGCCTGACTGTATCAGCTCCTGTTTTTTCTCCACATAGTAGTCATATGTTCCCAGATAGTTGTCTATGCCCGAAGGCGTCAGCTCGATTATCCTTGTCGGTATCCTGTTGAGGAAATATCTGTCGTGAGATACGATTATACATGTACCCGGAAAATCAAGGAGTGCTTCTTCGAATATTTCCTTAGACTCTATATCCAGATG
>CAKQNZ010000128.1 GCA_934255435.1 uncultured Clostridia bacterium
GAAACGATAGAATTTACCATTATCTTTGACGATTGTGGTATCAATGATATTTACTTCTGTTCCACTGTCCTGATCTTCACTTAACCAGACTTTTGGTTCTGAGAAAGTGTTAAAATCTCTGGTACGGCATACATAAACACGAAGTGCATTTTCTTCTGTATCCTGCTTGGAATAATCTCTTGCTGACCAGTAAACAACATAATCACCTGTTGTATCATCATAGATACCTGCTCCATAGCATATCTCATTGTAATAGTCCCCACTTCCCATAGCCTTTGTCTCGCCATAGTCATCATAACTGTAGCTGCGTACTGAAGTCCCTGTCTTATCTACAATATTTATAGAGCTTTCTCGAAGATCTTTTGTGTATGTATAAAAATCTGTTTTGCCATCTTCCCCCGGTCTTGCAGTCGCCAGTATATTGTCTTCTGTGCCAACCAGATTGAAGGATGTTGCCTCTCCACTTTCATTTTTAGTATACAGCACGGCTGTGCCATCATAAAAGTAGTCTGTTACTTCACCGCCTTCCTTCTTCTGAACTCTCTGTCCAAATCCATTGTAACTGTTTTCCTGTGTGTAATCAACATTCTCACCTGTCCTGCCTGTTGCCTTTTTAAGTCTGTTGTCTGCATCATATGCATAGTCCGTCGCCTTACCCGTAATGCTATCATTTTCTTTTATTTGATTGCCATTGAGGTCATAGGTGTATACTTTTGAAGATACTGATTTACCTTCACTATCTTTCTTGACTGAAGCTGTCAACTGATTAAATTCATTGAATCTATAGTCAGTGCTTGATGCAGATATTCCACCCTTCTGCAAACTTTCCTTGGTCTTGTTTCCTGCAACATCATATTCATATGACGTTATCTCTGTTCCTAAAACTTCGTCATCAGAATTTTTCTTAGTTATATCTGTTTTAACAAGATGGCTCAATTCATCATAACTGTAAGTACGTATTTCTTCATATGCTGCCCCATTTGATACACCGTATGAGTTCAGCGTACGTTCTTCTGTTATATTACTGTTTTTATCATACTTGTAATAATGAGCTTCTCGTATATCATTTCCAGCTGACATATTATCAGTGTATTCTATTGCGGTTGTACGATTCAGCTTATCATAACTGTATGATCGCTAATGAATTTTATATATGTCTGATGAGTACCTGTACTGTTTTTCCCCGCAGGCATAACATTGGTGCCAGCTGCATAAAAATTTTCTCCCTCATATTTCGTGCCACTTATTACATAAACATCTCTAAGTTTATCATTACCCTTCCAGGTGGTTGTTGGGTCTATTGTCACCGGATATTTTCTATTCTTTGATGCAAGATACCCATCATCTACCGTCATCGTAAGAATATATTCATCTTCATTCCCATCTGACGCTTCTATATCGTAAGTTATATTTTCGCTATATGAATCTCCGTTTGCATCATTCATCCATGGAGCATCTATAGCCCCCTTTATTTCTTCCCCGCTCTTATCATAAAAAGTTATACCCTCATCTGTAGGATTTTTCTTTGGTATCATGTTTTTCAACTTGAGAACATATGTGAAAACATTATTCTCAGGTTTTTCATTTAGTATTATAGTTTCTTTAACACCATTATCTCCTGAAGTATATCTTATTTCTGCAGATTTATCATCTGATGTGTATACAGCATTTACCGGCGAGCTCTTAACTGACTCATATACCGTTTCTACATTTTCCTTTTTTATTTCTGGAGATACCTTTTGCGCTTTGAGATTTTCCAAGGTCTCATTACTAAGCGAAAAATGTATTGAATAATTATCATTTTCCATTATAACCGGAGTTTCTTCCGACAGATTATCTGGCAGATACTGTTTTTTATCCCCAGTCTTGTTTTCATATGCATATTCTTCAAGTGAAATATTGTCCCCTGTTCGTCTTCCACTTTTTATACTTACAAGTGACGGATCATAGTCTTCAAGTTTGCCATCTTCATTTTTATAACGTACTTCAATTTTATGAAAAATGTATAATTAACAAATATTAAGATAATGGTTGCTATGAAGACAGCATGGTTATACTCTACTACAACCAGATACCACTGGAAGACATCCCGGAAACAATGAAAGCGCTGATAAAACTGTAGCGGGAAAAATAAACGATAGTGAAAACAGCAGCTATCTTTGATATGCCCCATGTCAAGTAGACAGGCTCAGGAAGACACACCTCCATCACGCCCCTGCCCTGCGCAGTCATGTTCGCAATATACATTCGCAATATACCCGGCATTTTGCAGTATATATTGCGAACGCAGGGTTGATATATTGCGGACTACGGTGTATAATCCATGATATAAGCTGATCTGCAAAAACAGTAACGGAGATGACAGATATGAAAACATGCAAGGAAAAGGCTGCAGAATGGGGACTCTCAGGACGTACAGTCAATGATATGTGCAAAAAGGGGAAGATCAAAGGAGCTTTCAAAGAGAAAGGGAGATGGCGGATACCTGACGATGCAGATCGCCCTAATGACCTCCGCCGTTCATCAGGAAGTTATGCCCGTGAACATGCGAGGGCTGAAAAGAAAGCGCCTCCTGTAGGCATCTCAGATTATATACGTGCACAATCCGGATATTATTATGTCGACAAAACGCTTATGATAAAGGAATTCCTGGACCACAAGCCGATGGTTTCTCTGTTTACAAGGCCCCGCAGGTTCGGCAAGACATTGAACATGGATATGCTCAGAGTTTTTTTTGAAATATCCGATGAGGATACAGGCCGTTTTTTCTATGACAAAGCCATATGGGAATGCGACAGCGAGTACCGTTCCCATCAAGGCAGATATCCGGTGATATTCCTGTCGTTCAAAGACGTTAAATTCAGCACCTGGAACGATACCCTTGATAAGATACGGAGTCTTCTGCAGGCGGAGTATGACAGACACCGTGAGCTTTACAACAGCGATCGTATCGCAGATTACGAAAAAGCTTATTTTATTAGAATGACCGAGGGTACTGCAACGGAAGTCGAACTGACGTCTGCACTTGAAAATCTTTCAAAAATGCTGAACGAACATTATGGCGTGGCTCCGGTCATCATAATAGATGAATACGATACGCCTGTGCAGGAAGGGTACTCCCGGGATTTCTACGATGAGATAATAAGTTTCATGAGGATATTTTTTTCAGGTGCATTCAAGGACAACCGTAATATTTCCTATGGATTCCTCACCGGTATACTGAGGATAGCACAGGAAAGTATTTTCAGTGGTCTCAACAATCTTGTCGTGGACTCTGTAATGGATGACGAATATGACGAATATTTCGGGTTCACCTGCCATGAAGTGGATGAAATGCTGGAATACTACGGCGTCCGGAATAAAGCCGAGGAACTGAAAGAATGGTATGACGGCTACATTTTCGGAAACAGGGAGATATACAATCCATGGTCAGTCATAAACTACATTTCAAAGGGCTGCATCCCGCAGGCATACTGGGTGAACACAGGAAAGAACGAGATACTTGAAGATGTTCTGAGGACTGCTACAGATGATGTGACAAGGAAACTTTATGCACTCCTGCAGGGAGAACGTGTCATCGCAAGGATAGATCAGAACGTAGTATATCGCTCCCTTACCGAAGACCCAGCCAACATATACAGCCTGCTTCTCATGGCAGGGTATCTGAAAGCGCCAACAAAAGAGATCCAGGCAGATGGCTCGTACCTTTGCGAAGTCATGATACCTAACAGGGAAATAGCAGCGGTCTACAAGTCTGAGATACTGACACATCTGCTGGAAACAGGCGCCGTCACAAGAACAACTGCAGACAATATATCCGAAAGCCTTTATACAGGCGATCTTGCCAGACTTCAGAAAGCGATATGCGAGTATATGGAAATGACCATCAGTTTTTATGATGCAGGCGCTGAAAGATTTTATCACGGACTTGTACTGGGTCTTATTTCTATGATGGATAACCAGTACAAAATAAAGTCCAACCGGGAATCCGGAAACGGAAGATATGATATCAGCATGTTTCCAAGAAAGAAGAAATACCCGGGGATAGTAATCGAGTTGAAATGGAAAGCCGGTCTGAGTCAGGAATCGCTTGACGATCTGGCTGAAACAGCTTTGCAGCAGATAGACAACAAAAAATATGACACAGAGCTCCGGAAAGAAGGTGCTCAGAATATACTGAAACTCGGGATCGCCTTTTCCGGAAAGAAAGTAAAACTCAGATCCGCTTTCAGACAGTATCATGATCAAGCTGTCACAGACACGACATCAATGATATGATCCGGACCTGAGTCTATGCTCTGCCCCGCTTTCCGGAAAACACCACGGACCTCCTGCACTCATCACGAAAAGATGCCGTCTGCTATGAGCAGCAGGAGGTTGTTGTTGTAGAGTTCTTTTGCATAATGGGAGTCTGCCAACTGGGATGTGATGAATGATGAAGTGTCTGCTCCTGCAAGGTTCACTGCAGGCACCAGCAGCGCCAGCAGCACGAACACGACTATGAGCCCTTTCAGCACTCCGGCTGCAGTGCCGAAAAGCCTGTCCATGAAACCTATCGCCTTTACACGTCTGAGCGCCGATACCGGCAGCATTATCAGCTTTATCGCAAGCCATACTCCCAGCATCACGGCTGCAAACGCCAGCACTGAAGTTATCATGCTGGTGAACATCCCCGACATCACGCTGGAAACTCCATTGCCCGCTGTGCTTATCCCTCCCGATATTATATCAGGCAGACTGCTGCAGGCGTCTCCGGCACTCTGTACAGAATCTGACAGTCTGCTGCTGACAGACTCCGAGACCATATTCCCTACAGAACCGTTCCTGAAAAACTCTGCCACCGGCTTCGTCAGAAACATGGCCGCTGCGATGGAGCCCACCCATGCCAGTATACGCACCGACATATAAAAGAGCCCTTTACGGAACCCTCTCAGGGCCGACAGCAGGATCAATATAACTATGACTGAATCGAATATCATGTTCTTTATACCCCCTGATCATATGAATAGCTGTAATCTTTTTCTCATATATTACTAAAAAAAAGTGTAATAAACAAGGAGGCTTTGTATGGATCATATAAAACATAACAATGATACCGTGGTCCTGGGCGAGGAAAACCGCAGGTTCGCCATGCGGGCAGACTGCAGGATGTGCGGCTGTCTGAAAACAGGCTCCGGCAGCCGCAGCAGCATAATCGCTGTAGCTGCGGACAATATCCGGTTTTTCCCCAGAGGTGAATATGTATACAAGCTGCTGCTGGCGGGCACCGCCAGTGAAAAATGCCAGTACCACATGATAGGCAATATTTCTCTGACCGCAGACGGATGCGCCGAAGGCAGTTTCAGCATAAATCCGGAAGATCTGGACGGCAGCGGCATCAGGCTCACGGATTTTGACGCTGCTGTCATAGCCGCAGCCTCCACCGTGAATCAGAAAGAGCCGCTCCACACAGTCCTCAGAGGCAGCCTCGAACCGCTGCGAAGGCAGCTGTCACCTGCAGCTGCTCCGGCTGTTTCTCCCGCCGGCATGTATTCCCACGGCTCCGGAAAGAACAGCAGCAGTTTCCCCAAAGACGGCGGCGTGCTGGAAAAGTGCCACAGCGTCGTCGAAAAAAGCAGTCCTTTCCCGGAGGTGATCCCCTTCGACCGTGATATCGCAGGAGCATCATGGAAAAAGATCACGGATACCGGTCTTTTCCCGATTGTATCCCCCGGCAGCGCCGGTCCTGTGACCGAATACGGACATTTCCTGTTCGGCTGCTGCAGCTCTCATTACATC
>CAKQNZ010000129.1 GCA_934255435.1 uncultured Clostridia bacterium
GGCGCGGATGCCGATCGTGCCCATGACATAGAAGTCAAAGTTGTAGTTTGCCTCCTCCAGGTCGATGACCTCGTTGTAGATGTCAGAAAGCGCCAGCATACCGGAAACACCCTTTGTGGAATGGCAGAGTGTAGCCGCCTCACGGTACTGCTTGTCGTCTATGTGGTTCCTGAGCCTGACTGCAAGGTCCACGTTGTTGTATTTGAAGTTGTTGAAGTGTTTTATGAAAAGGTCGGTGTTGCCGCCCATGTTCGATATGCCCTGAGTCACATCACACACGTTGGCGTTTATCCTTACAGGATCTGTTGCAGCGGGTCCTGTGCTGCATACAGTTCTTTCGGGATCCTTTGATGTGCTGACGGGTATGTAAGGCGAAATGACAGCATTGAACTTGGCATAGCTGAAAGGCTTTGAAATGACAGCATCGAACATATCATAAGCCAGATTCATGAAGTGCGAATCCTTGCTGTACGCAGTCATTGCGATCACAGGGGTCTTTTCTGTGATGCTGCGGATCCTTTTCGTCGTCTGTATGCCGTTCAGACGTGGCAGATTGATATCCATAAGTATCAGTGAATAATAGCCTGTCCCCATGTCACGGCACATTTCGATGGCTTCTATGCCGTCAAAAGCGTTCTCACAGCATACTCCCATCTCGTTCAAAAATGATTTTGCGATTTCGTAATTCGAGAAATTGTCCTCAACGACTAGGGCAATAAACTCGTCTCTGTTTTTCATTGTTCCCATGTCCTACTCCTGTTACTGTTCATCTGCAGATGATAAAATATAGTGGTTCTTTATATTTTCAAACACACAACTTCCTGAGTTAGATTTTAAATTAAAACGGTGCATATTTTTACTGCAATCGTGCGACGGCTTTCAACATAAAACGACAAAATAGACCAGCAGGATGTGGAAAACCTGCGTGAGAGTGCGTAAAATCACTAAGAATCGTCGGCATCTGTCAGATTTTGTATAAAATCACAGGAAGTGTTGACCATAATTATAGTAAATCGTGTCAGTGTGTGTTAGAATTAGCATGATACTAAGAAAGAAAAGGAGAAAACTATTGCTTCCTGTAACCATAAAAATAGCCGTGAGCCTGGCAGCCGGCGTGGCGGCAGGCTTCGGAGCAGTATATATTTTCAACAGGATGCCGGCGTCATGGCTGTGCGACTACGGTGAAAAACCGTCTCAGGAGCTGACAGATCCGTATGTGCAGCGTGTCAAGGGATTTCCATGGCGTTGGATATATGCAGCGGGATTTTCGTGCCTTTTAGTGCGGCTGACTTTTTTCGACCTGCAGTTCGCAGCTGCCGGACTCTTTGCATGCTGGGCAATGCTCATCATAGGTCTGGCTGATCTGAAATACATGGTGATCCCGGACCAGTTCGTTATAATGCTGGCTCTTTCGTCGGTCGGTTTCATACCATGGCATAATGGCGTGAAACAGCTGCTTCTTGGTGCACTCATCGGAGGCGGCGTCATGCTGCTGACAGGCATCATAGGCGGAGCTGCGGCAGGCAGGGAGGCGCTTGGTTTCGGAGATGTGAAACTGTTTGCATCCCTTGGGCTTGTGCTGGGAGTCACCGGGACTGTTGTGGTGCTGATCGGAGCATCGCTGTCCAGCGGCATTACGGCCGCAGTGGGACTGGCACTCAGAAAATACGGCAAATATGACAGAAAACCTTTCGGTCCGCACATCTGTGGCTGGGGGATATTCTATATATTCATAGTCTGGCCGGTGCTGATACAGCCGTTAACGAGCGGATTTTAGATGAAAAAACGTGAAATTTAATATATAATAGAGGGAAAAGAACTTATGAAGAGAAATTTTCTGCTGACCATCGCATACGACGGTTCGGTGTTCCACGGGTGGCAGCGGCAGCCGGAGGCACTGACAGTCCAGGGACATCTTGAAAATGTCCTCAGCAGCTTTTTCAAAACAGATGTCACAGTGAACGGCACCAGCAGGACAGATGCAGGTGTCCACGCCTACGGACAGCGGGCGTCTTTCCAGATAGAATCCGGGATACCGGAGGACCGGCTGGCAATGGTGATAAACAACGCCCTGGCATCAAAGGAAAACGGCTCTTTCGCCATATCGCCTGTGAGGATAGTCAGAGCCGAGGAAAAGTCGCTGGATTTTCACGCCAGATTCGATTCAAAAGGCAAGAAATATATATACAGGATAAGGAACACGAAAAATACAGACATATTCATGCGGAATTATGTCTACCATGTGCCGGACAGTCTGGACACAGAGGCCATGAAGAAAGCAGCAGAAGCCATCAGAGGCACTCATGATTTCAAATCTTTCGAATCCTCCGGAGGCAACGTCCGGGAAACTACAGTCAGGACGATATATGACATCCAGGTGAAAGAAACGGATCTTGCCGATGACCCGGAGGGCAGGTTTATCGAGATACACGTCAGCGGAGACGGGTTCCTTTACAATATGGTGAGGATAATCACGGGGACTCTCGTTGACACAGGCATGGGCAGGATAAGCGCTGCAGATATGCCTGGCATCATCGAGGCCAGAGACAGATGCAAGGCAGGTCACACAGCGCCGCCCTACGGACTTTATCTGGCAGAAGTCTACTATTGAACACAGGATCCGTACAGGATATACAAGATACGACACACAATAAACATCATATGATGGTATAATTACCGGAATCGTGGATAACATCATCACAAGGAGAATGATATGGATAAAAGACCCAGCTGGGATGAATATTTTATGGAAATGGCAGAAGTCACAGCAAAGCGTTCGACATGTCTCAGACGCCATGTAGGGGCAGTGATCGTAAAGGACAGACATATAGTCGCAACAGGATACAACGGAGCTCCGAGAGGGCTTGAGCACTGCGGCGACAGGGAAGGCGGATGTCTCAGACAGCAGATGGGCATACCTTCAGGAGAGAAACATGAGCTTTGCAGGGCCCTGCATGCCGAGCAGAACGCTATAATACAGGCAGCTACGCTGGGGCAGAGCATCGAGGGTGCATCCATCTATATAACACACCAGCCCTGCGTTATCTGCGCCAAGATGATAATAAATGCAGGAATCGAAAAGATAACAGTTAAAGAAGGCTATCCGGACAAGCTGTCGGTGGAGATACTCAAAGAAGCCGGGCTGAAGATAGTGATGTTAGGAGAATAAACAGTGACAGAAACCAATATCGAACTTTGGAAACTTATGGCGGAGACATTTTTCATTGCATTCATAGCAGCGATAGTGGTTACGCCTATGGCGATAAAAGTCGCACCACGGATAGGAGCGATGGACATACCCAAGGACGGACGGCGCATGCACACTACAGCCATGCCGAGATTCGGAGGCATAGCCATACTGGCAGGGATCATTATATCGCTGCTGGCGCTTTCCGGGGAATACAAAACGGTGCTTGCCGATCTGGCAGCAAGGAGCAGCAGGCTGATAGAGCATACGTCCATAACCGACCGTGACGTTGCCGCTGCCATGGTGGGCTGTGTACTGATATATATCCTTGGGCTTGCAGACGATTTTAAGAACCTGAAGCCGGTGGTCAAGCTTGCCGGGCAGACAGCCTGTGCGGTGATAGTCTTTGCCATGGGACTGAGAGTCGAGTTCATAACGAATTATTTCGGTCCGGGCAACATGATGCTGGGAGATGTAGCATGTTTCATCTTCACAGTTCTCTGGCTCGTAGGCATAACCAATGCAGTGAACCTGATAGACGGCCTTGATGGGCTGGCAGCAGGCACTTCTGCGATCTCGGCGCTTTGTATAGGATACGTAGCGTATATACACGGACAGTATGTGCCTACTTTCGCCATGCTTGCCATAGCAGGGGGAGCTCTGGGTTTTCTGCCGTACAATTTCCACCCGGCGAAGATCTTCATGGGAGATGGAGGTTCGCAGCTGCTGGGCTTTGCAATAGCGGCATTTTCCATACTTGGAACAGTAAAGAGCGCAACTATGGTCATCGTGGTCATACCGGCACTGGTACTGGGACTGCCTATATTCGACACGGCTTTCGCCATCGTCAGGAGAGTGGTAAGGCACCAGCCTATCGGAATGGCTGACAAGGAGCATCTGCATCACAGAATCATGAGAGCGGGCTTCGGACAGAAGCGTTCGGTCATGCTGATGTACTGTATAAGCGGTATCATGGGTATCGTGGCGGTGCTCTACAGCCGTGGATTCGTCATCGAATATCTGGGGCTGATAGCTGTAGCGATAATGTTGCTTTATGTACTGATGTCGGATACAGGCAACAGGAACGTCAGCATCAGAGCCAGCAAGATAAAACACGAAAAAGATATAAACACCGGGAATGTGCATGCCAGGACAGCAGATCCGGAGAACAGGGCGCCTGAAAGAACTTTGGGTGAAATAAAGCCGGCGGACGGGGAGCCGGCAGAAAACGATGGCCTGCAGGAGAACGAGCAGGAACAGACAGAAGGAGAAGACGAAGAATAAAATGACAAGCGAAAATCTGAACACTGTAAGCAACGGTAAACTGATGCGTATGCTGGGAGCTATCGCAGCTCCCATAGCACTGCAGAGCCTCATAGGTTCCAGCCTGAATCTGATAGACAACCTGATGGTGGGGAGTCTGGGAGAGCTGGAACTGAATGCAGTAGGAGTATCCGTACAGATATTTTTCGTGTACTGGATGCTGGTATATGGATTCTGCAGCGGATCAGCTACGTTCATATCCCAGTTTTACGGTGCAGATGATTTTGCGAATATAAAGAAGACAGCAGGATTCACTATCACGATGACGTTCAGCATTGGCCTGTTGTTTTTTGCTGTAGCGGAGCTTTTTCCGGAGGAGATATTAAGTGTGTTCACCAGGTTCCCTGAGGTCATAGATCTGGGAAAAGAGTATGTCAGGTACTGTGCACCGACGTTCCTGCTGATAGCTGTGACGCAGCCGCTGACTGTGGCGCTGAGGGCCACGCAGCAGACGGTGGTGCCTCTTGTGGCCAGCGTGCTGGCTCTTTGCACAAACACAGTACTGAATTATACGTTCATCTTCGGTAAATTCGGAGCACCTGCCATGGGCGTGGCTGGTGCAGCGCTGGCTACAAGCATATCAAGAGTCATAGAGATGTGTCTGATTCTTGTTTTCGTATTTGGGTTCAGGAACAGGATCGCAGGCAGCTTCAGGGAATATTTCGGATACAGCAGAGCTCTTGCAGGCAGGATCATAAAAAATTCGCTGCCTACTACTATCAACGAGACGATGTGGGGACTGGGCACATCCATGTATGTGGCAGCCTTCGCACGTATAGGGATAAGTGCAGGAGCCGCTGTGCAGGCATGCAACACTATAAACAACATTTTCGCCATGGCCTCATTCAGTCTCGGCGATGCAGTGCTTATCCTGGTGGGACAGCGCCTCGGAGAAAACAAGATCCAGGAAGGCTATTACATAGCGAACAAACTCATCAGGGTAGGCCTTGTGATCGGCGTCGTCATGGGAGGATGCACGATACTTTTCGGAAGACCGATACTGGGGCTTTTCGAATTCACCGGTGCAGGTGAAGATTACGCCATGAAGATACTCATCGTGTATGGAGCTACGTTCTGGCTGCAGCTCTACAATGCCGTCCAGGTGACCGGCACGCTCAGGTGTGGCGGAGACACAAGATTCGCCATGTTCACAGAAGTCGGTACTGTATGGATCATAGGCGTGCCTCTGGCATTCGTCACATCGCTGTACTTCCA
>CAKQNZ010000130.1 GCA_934255435.1 uncultured Clostridia bacterium
GTGATATTGTCGCTGTCGTCTTCATACACAGGTATCCTGGAATATCTCAGCTCCATAAGTTCATCGATGTAATCCGATGTCGGTGCATTCACATCTATCGAAAAAACATCCGTTCTCGGAGTCATGACTTCGTATGCCAGAAGATCATCAAAGGCGAAGATACTGGTTATCATTTTCTTGCCTTCTTCTTTGAGCTCGCCACTTTCCTGACCTGCTTCCAGCATGGAAACCACATCATCTTCAGAGTATTCAACACTTGTCACGTCCGTACGCTGCCTGAAAAGCTTCAGCATTATCGTCACAGCTACAGAAAGCAGCCATACGAAAGGCTTGAATACCAGCGATATGAATTGTATCGGCTTGACTACGCCCATGGCTATCTTATCAGCATGGAGCATAGCTATACGCTTAGGGAAAAGCTCCCCAAGCACCAGTGTGAAAAATGACAGTATCAGAGTGACCAGTATGACTGATATCTCCACGCCGTACGGTACTCCGGCTGCTGTGAGCCATCTGCCTACATCGTCCGAAAAACTTACTGCCGCTTCGGCACTTGTCAGGAACCCTGCCAGAGTTATCACTACCTGTATGGATGACAGGAACTTGTTAGGTTCGTCTATCAGCCTGGAAAGCGCCTGTGCTTTTTTGTCTCCCTCCTGTGAAAGAGACCTTATTCTGTTTTTGTTGACTGAAACTATCGCCATTTCCGCTGCTGCGAAGTATGCATTTATGATTATAAGTACTGCAAGTAATATTATTTGCCCCCACATGGGCCCGGGATCAGATGACATTTTTTACTCCTTTCTTTTACGTAAAATATATTTTTCAGCCACAGGTTGATCCATTCTTATCCTTAGTATCTGCTGAGGATGCGGCGCCGAATCTATCGGCTGCCCTTCTTCATCCTGCATGATCTCAAGTTTCTGTGTGAAGAAATCGCAGTCCGGTCCGAATATCTCTATCTTGTCTCCAAGGACCATCTTGTTTCTCTGTTCTACTACAGCCATATGTGTTTCAGGGTCATAGCTTTTCACAAGACCTGTAAAGCTGTAATCCCTGGTATATGCGCTGGTCTGATAATTCTGGTCTTCATTAGTAGGCTTGTCATAATAGAATCCTGTTGTGAACTCACGGTGACTGGCCTTCAGAAGCTCCTCCATCCACGCCGGATCATACACATAGTTTTCAGGATCGCTGTAGTAAGCATCTATGGCTTTCCTGTATGCGCCTATAGTTATAGCCACATAGAAAACACTCTTCATACGTCCTTCTATCTTTGCCGATGCGATCCCTGCTGATGCCAGATCCGGTATATGCTCCAGCATGCACAGATCTTTCGAGTTGAGGATGTATGTACCTCTGCCGTCCTCTTCTACAGGATAGTATTCCCCGGGACGCTGTTCTTCAACAAGTCTGTATTTCCATCTGCAGGGATGTGCACACTGTCCACGGTTGGCGTCTCTGTCTATCATGAAATTGCTCAGAAGACATCTTCCCGAATATGATATGCACATAGCTCCATGCACGAATGCTTCAAGCTCCATATCTTCAGGGATATTGTCCCTGATCTCCTTTATCTCTCTGAAAGTCAGCTCCCTTGCCAGGACAAGTCTTCTGACCCCCTGTCTGTACCAGAAGTTTGCTGTGACGTAATTAGTTGAATTCGCCTGTGTTGAGAGATGGAGCTCTGCATCTGGGATGATCTCTTTTATCATATCTATGATGCCCGGATCAGATACGATAAAAGCATCTATCGGTATGTGTCTTATGCCGGCAAGATAATCCCTGAGAGGCTGGATATCTTCGTTATGTGCAAAAATATTCAGCGCCATATAACATCTGGCATCACGCTCATGAGCATATGCAACACCTTCTTCGATCTCAGGAACAGTGAGGTTGCCTGCACCTGATCTGAGACTGAACATCTCTCCGCCGAAATATACAGCATCAGCTCCGTAATCTACTGCTATTTTAAGTTTTTCCAGATCCCCTGCGGGAGCCAGTAATTCCATTTTTTTCATTTGATGCTATATCACTCTCTTTCAAGTATACTTACAGAAACACCGTCGCCCACAGTCAGCACACATGTCTGTGCATAGCTGAGGCTGTTGATGTACTGCATGAATTCCCGCATCCTGCGGATGCTTGTTTTGTATTTTTTCCTGACATCATACTGATCTGAAGCGGTCATGCCTTTCATCAGTACATTGTCGCATATGATGAGGGCGTCCTTCCTGCAAAGAGGCAGCGACAGATCCCAGAACTCTCTGTAGTGGCTCTTCGCCGCATCTATGAATACTGCATCGAAGATCCCTTCTCCGTTTTCGTCGATATATCCTCCGGATACGGCCATATCTGCAAGCACATCCCTGGCGTCTCCATGCAGCACCTCCACGCTGTCAGAAAATCCGAGACGTTTTATGTTTGCTGATGCCGTCTCATACATATCCTTGTCCGCCTCCACGGTGGTGACATGACATCCGCATTTTTCTGCAAAGCAGCAGGACGAATATCCTACAGCTGCACCTATCTCCAGCACTCTGTCTGCCTTTTTCAGACGCAGAAGAGCAGTTATCAGCTCCTCGGTATCTTTCAGTATGATAGGTACATGATCGGCCTGAGCCTCTTCTCTTAGTTCTGCAAGTCCCTCTCCGCATCCTGTATAAAGACTGTCAGTATATTCTTTTATTATTTCATTCGTAATATTCATTCTGATATCAATACCATTTATTCTCACGAACTGCTTTATCGTGTTCTTCATTCGTCTTTGAATATATTATGCTGCCGTCTTCCTTGGCAAAGAAGAACAGATAATCCGATTTCTCGTAGTTCAGCACGCTGTCTATGGCAGTCTCGTTGACTGCGCATATAGGTCCCGGCGTCAGTCCTGTATATTTTCTCGTATTGTATTTCGAGTCTATGTTCAGCTCGGACTGTGTCAGTTCGAGAGCTGTTTTCTGATTGGCATAGCATACAGTGACGTCGCTGCCGAGATTCATGTTTTTATCAAGCCTGTTGATGAACACACCTGCCACTTTAGGCATATCTTTCTTTGAATTGCTTGCTTCACGTTCAACGATGGATGCCAGGGACAGGACCTCGTTCACGCTGAACCCGCTTTTGTCTATATCTGCTTTTCTCGCAGTCAGCTCCTCATCCATCTTGTCCAGCATGATCTTTGTCACGCTCTCGATGGTAGGGTTTTCTTCTGTTATAAAATATGTTTCCGGATAAAGATAGCCTTCAAGCGGATACATTATATCTTTGTCCATTATCTTGTCGCTGATGAACCAGTAGTCTGATACCAGTGATTTGAGATAATCGCTGTCGCTCCACTTGTCCAGGATATCCTGCTTTGAAAAGCCCAGCTTGTCCGCCATTGCTTCAGCGACTTCCGGGATAGTAAGACCTTCCCGTACAACGAGTTCCTTCTTCAGAACGTACTTGAAGTCGCCTGAGTTTATCGCCTCGAGCATCTGCGGCACGGTCATGGTCTTGTTGAAAGTGTAGGTGTTCGCCTGAAGATTGTCGTATCCGCCTATGCGTGCATGGATCTTTGCCATAGTCCGGCTCTTCACAAGGCCGTTCTGGTCAAGGATATCGACTATCGCCGAAGATCCGCTGCCCTGCGGGATAGTAACATTCACCGATGAATCGTCCCCTTTGTCTGCTGCGCCTATCCCTCCAATATATGCGAAGATCCCTGCTGCCAGCAGTATTACGACTATCCCTGTGATTATTATTATTATCTTTAATGGTCCTCCTGATTTTCCGGACATCTGCTACCTCTTTTCCAAAAAAGGGGCGAATCTACGCCCCTTTCAATTTATGATCTGATTCATTTAAAAACTATTTGGATCTTCCCAGATATTCTCCTGTTCTTGTATCTATCTGGATGACCTCTCCTTCTTCGATGAAGATAGGAACCTGTATAACAGCACCTGTTTCAACAGTTGCCGCTTTTGTCACGTTTGTAGCTGTATCGCCTTTGACACCCGGCTCTGTCTCGATGACTTTGAGATCCACGAAGTTAGGTGCATCCACCTGGAACGCATTGCCCTTGTAGAACTTGATAGTGGCTTCATCGTTCTCTCTGAGATACTTCATAGCTTCTTCCACCTGATCATATGTCAGAGGGACCTGATCGTATGTTTCGCCATCCATGAAGTAGTAAAGCTCTCCATCATTGTAAAGGTACTGCATAGTCTTTGTCTCGATGTGTGCTTTAGGGAACTTGGCGTCAGGATTGAATGATTCTTCCTTGATAGCTCCTGTAAGTACATTCTTGTGCTTTGTTCTTACGAAAGCAGCGCCCTTGCCCGGTTTAACGTGCTGGAAGTCCAGAACAACGTGCGGCGTACCATCGATCTCGAATGTCATACCTTTTCTAAAATCACCTGCATAAATCATAATATATTGACCTCTTTCCTTTATCTTATATAACAGTTACAATCTTTTGAGATTTCACAGTATTATTATACCAAACTCTGTAATAAATGCCAAGACCATATTATTTATTGATGTTTCCGGCCGGGTCGAATCCAAGATCTGCGACCTCTCCGATTATCTTGTAGACATCGGCCATCATCATTGAAAATCTCATCTGACACTGCAGATACTGTGCTGCTGACGGATCCTGCATGAGTATGGCAGACAGATGCTGTATCTGCTGCATCATGTCGCTGTCGATGCTCTGGCCTGTCATCTGTGCAGCCTGCATTTCGAACTGTTTCTTCATAAAATCGTTTATGGCTTCATGGAGCTTCGGATCGCTCTCTATCACCTTTTTCTTCTCATCATACTGTTTGAATTCCTCACACTCTCTTATGGCCTGTGCCAGAGAATGTGCCTGATCATACACGTTCATATGTTCCTCCTGCTATACTTCTAAAAATATCGGCAGTATCACCGGACTGCGCTGCGTCTTGCTGTATATATACTTTCTGAGACCTTCTCTTACAACTGTCTTCATACCATTCCAGTCCTTCATGTCTTTGTCGAGGCATTCTTCCAGCATTTCCTGAGCTTTGCGACATGCTTCGTCTATCAGGTGCTCATTTTCCCTGACGTATACGAACCCTCTTGATATTATGTCCGGACCTGAGGCTATCGTCTGTGTAGTCCTGTCTATTGCAGCCACAAGGATTATAAGCCCCGACTCCGAAAGCAGTCTTCTGTCACGAAGAACGATGTTGCCTACATCCCCGACGCCCAGACCGTCTACCATGATGCCCTCTGCATCTGCTACTTTTTTCTCTATACCGGCTCTGCCTTCACTGATATTGAGACAGTCTCCATTGCTCAGTATGAATATATTGTCCACCGGCATACCGAGGGTATGGGCCAGCTCTGCATGTGTCTTGAGATGACGGTATTCACCGTGGACCGGCATGAAATACTTAGGTCTGATAAGTGAGTGCATCAGTTTCAGTTCTTCCTGGCAGGCGTGTCCTGAAACATGTATGTCAGCGATATCAGAGTATATTACTTCTGCACCTTTCTGGATAAGCTGGTTCACGACATTTGAAACAGTCAGCTCGTTACCCGGTACAGGAGACGATGAAAGTATCACCCGGTCTCCCTTCTTTATCCTTATGGTCTTGTGCTCGTTGGAAGCCATCCTTGCCAGAGCTGACATAGGCTCTCCCTGGCTTCCTGTAGTTATGACT
>CAKQNZ010000131.1 GCA_934255435.1 uncultured Clostridia bacterium
AAGGCAACGCTCACTGCGTTCGCTCCTACGGCTTCGCCTGCGCTGTCCGTTCTGTCTGGCGAATCACCTTGAGGTTCTTCGGACAGAAAGGCAACAAAGCACATCAAAGCTTTTCGGTTAGAATGATCTGTGAAGTGCTTTGATAAAAGATATGATTGCAGCAGCGATGTCATATCTGGCCATATGCTAACGCCAGGTTGACAATAACGGCATTGTTATAGTATCATATAATGTATATATGATACAAAAAGCAAGAAAAGAGGTATGATAATGAAACCGAATATAATAATAACGGACCCCAGCAGGAACCTGAGAGCCCTTGGGCGTAATGCACTGAGCAGTAAATGGACTCTGGCAGTGATTACTACTATAGTATATTTGATATGCCTGAATGTTCCTCCGGTGATACTCAATGCTGTTTTCGGAGTGAACATAGCAGATCTTTATGGCAATGATATCATGTACAGCATGAGATCAGATACATACAATGCGATATACAGCAGTATGCCTGAATATTCCGTTCTGGCAGGTCTGTACACTATTGTTGTGACAGGTGCTTTCACTCTTGGAATAACGCTTTTCTTTCTGGCTATGTTCAGAAAGCAGAAAGTCAACACAGGGGATCTGTTCCTTGGCTTCGAAAAATTCGGCAAGGCGCTGGGACTGATGCTGTTCCAGTCACTGTTCGTTTTTCTCTGGTCACTCCTTCTGATAGTGCCGGGAATAATCGCATCGATAAGGTACAGCCAGGCATTTTTCATACTGGCGGATGACCCGTCAAAGGGAATAAGGCAGTGTATGGATGAAAGCAAGGCCATGATGAATGGAAATAAGATGAAATACTTCTGTATGAACTTTTCTTTCATAGGCTGGCTGATACTGTCGGTTCTGCCGGCATCGGTGCTGAGCGGTATTGCTTCATCTGCAGGTTTAACAGGAGTTGCGGCTGAGATCATATCTATAATAGGTGCATTGTTTATGGCGCCGGTATCAGCATATATATATTCCACACGCTCAGGTTTTTATGAGATACTTGCAGGACATCTTATTAAGGAGACACAGCCGGCGCCTGTTACACGTGAGGCATTGCAGGCTGCAGCACTTCATGATGAGCATAGAGATGATATGTGATCCGGCTTGGAGTTTCGTGTTTATTTGACGGATACGGTTTCAGCAGGCAGCCTGTGTTGATCGTATATAGATATGAGAACTATTTCAGGATAATACAGGACTAAAAAGCAGATGTATGATATATTTTTCAACATCTGCTTTTTCAATAACATAGATAATTTATGCACAGAACAGAAATCTTTCTATCATTTCGCGGATCTCTGACTTTCGGATGGAATGGATCTCAACAGTATGCTTTTGTATGACGAATCAACTGCTATAATGTCAGTCCCATCTTTTCAGGCAGGAAAAGCTTGTTATCCATCGGCCTGAGATTATCAGATATTGCAGGTCTGAATTCCATGTGATCCAGTATATCCTTTTCTATATTGATACCAGGTGCAATTTCAATGAGCGTAAGGCCATGATCAGTGAGCTTGAAGACTGCACGTTCAGTGATATAGAATACACGCTGAGAACCTTTTTCAAGGGAATATTCGCCGGAGAAGGTTATATGTTCGACTTCTTTTTTGAATTTCGTGTAGTTGCCGTCGCTTATGATATCAATCCTGCCGTCTCTGACAGCTATATTTTTTTTGCCGGCGGTGAATGTACCGAGGAAACACAGTGTCTTGGCACCCTGGGTTATATTGATGAAGCCTCCTGGACCTGTGACTTTGCCTGCGAATTTGGATACGTTGACATTGCCGTACATATCTATTTCAGCAGCGCCGAGGCAGGCGAAGTCTATACCTCCACCATCGTAGAAATCGAATATATCAGGCTGTTTGATTATCGCTACAGGGTTGTAGGCAGCACCTGTGGCGATGCCAGGTGCAGGAACGCCGCCGGTGACGCCTGATTCGATGCTGGATGATATCTGTTCGATGACGTCTTCTTCGTTAAGCACTTCAGAAACGTTCATTGGGATACCTATGCCGAGGTTCATGAAATCTCCGGCTCTTAGCTCCATGCAGGCCCTGCGGCATATAACTTTTGTCGTATCGAGCGGTAGCGGTTTGATGTCTCCGAAAGGTATTTTCTCATCGCCGCACCATGAAGGCACGAAGTCCTGATCAGGTATGAAGTGCTGACCAGTGTTGCCCGGAGTACCCTCTATGACATAGTCAACGAGAGTGGATGGTACAGTGACCATCTGTGGATGGATCTCTCCGTGTCCGACTATCCTGTCTACTTGGACCATTA
Source organism: uncultured Clostridia bacterium (assembly GCA_934255435.1). Classification (GTDB taxonomy): domain Bacteria; phylum Bacillota; class Clostridia; order Peptostreptococcales; family Anaerovoracaceae; genus Lentihominibacter. The sequence continues at coordinate 2,317 of CAKQNZ010000131.1, forward strand.
CTATGCCTCCGGAGTTTCTGGCTGCTGCCGCCATTTCGAACTGTTCAATGTGTATGGCTTCCTTTTCTATGGATATATTGCCGTCTCTGTCGGCGATGCTTCCCTTGATTATAGCTACATCTATCGGGAACGCCGGATAAAAAAGGTATTCTTTACCGGAAAGTTCGAGTAGTTCAACGATATCTTCATTGCTGTTTTTTGCTGCATCGTTGATCTTGCCGCCGTCAACACGTGGATCTACGAATGTTTTAGTCCCGACTGTAGTGATGACTCCTGGTTTATGGGAGGCAATAGCACGCATCATATGTGAAAGAACTCCCTGAGGCATCATGAATGTAGGAAATTCATTATCCGTGATGAGAGGGTAGAGCTTAGGCGCCAGGCTGAGGTTGCTGCACAGGAAACGGCGCATGAGCCCCTTGTGGGCAAAGTGATTGATACCCCGCCTGCTGCCATCACCGCCAAGTCCTGCTACATTGACAACAGACAGGTCGCAGGGGTGTCCGCCTTCTATAAAACGGTTTTCGATCTCGCCAAGTATGTCGTCGGCCAGACAGAAACCTATGAATCCGTCTATTGCTACAGTTGAGTTATCCTTTATGAGAGCGGCAGCTTCTCTGGCGCTTATGAATTCTGCTGACATAGTTAAAGTTTCCTTTCATTATGGGATGATTTTGCCTGCGGATGTTTATTACAACAACAGCGCGACCTGAAAAAGTCAGATCACGCTGTGGATATCACGCTGCAGCAGCAGTAATAATATCAACTGCCACAGAGAATCTTATTTGTTTTTGAATGTAGCAGGTCTTTTTTCGAGGAATGCTGCCATACCTTCTTCTTTGTCCTGTGATGCAAACGGACCTGTGAACGCCTCTACCTCAAGAGCCGATGCTGCAGGCATATCCAGACCGTAGCCGTTGTTTACAGCCAGCTTTGCAGATGCGATAGCGAGAGGAGCTTTTGCCATGATAGTCTTTGCAAGTTTCTCACACTCGGATATAAGTTCTTCAGGAGCTACTACTTTCTCTACGAGACCGATCCTGTGAGCTTCCTGAGCGTTGATCATTTCTGCAGTCATGATCATGTATTTTGCCATTCCTTTGCCTACGAGACGAGGAAGTCTCTGTGTGCCGCCAAATCCGGGGATGATGCCGAGATTGACCTCAGGCTGTCCGAATTTAGCTTTTTCTGAAGCGATCCTGATATCGCATGCCATCGAAAGCTCGCAGCCTCCGCCGAGAGCAAAACCGTTGACTGCAGCGATCACAGGCTTGTCTATGGATTCGATCAGGTTCATTACTGAATGACCTTTCTTGATCATAGCTCTGCCGGCAACTGCATCAAGCTGTTTCATCTGAGCGATATCTGCACCAGCAACGAATGCTTTTCCTTCGCCTGTAACGATGGCTGATTTTGCTTCGTCATCGCTGGCAAACTGTGTGAAAGCGGTAAAAAGCTCGTCAAGGACCTGTGTGTTGAGTGCGTTCATTGCCTCGGGTCTGTTTATCGTGATATACGCAATACCGTCTTTTACTTCATATTTAATAGTTTCAAACATCTGAGTATTATCCTTTCTTGTTTGTGTATCATTAATGTCTCTTATAATATTATATCATTCAGTTAAATCTGTTACAACATTTCAATAAACAAAAACCTTCATATTATCAAACTATATTATAGATAAATCCTATGAAAAATAGTACAATAAGAAGAAAAGGATTTTTCCTTGATAAACCAGGAAAGGAACAGCCTATAGCATATGCTGCACAGGTGATTTGATATGGCTTTTGTTGAATTCAAAAATGTAAGCAAGATATACCGCACAGGGGATGTAGAGGTAAAAGCTCTGTCGGATGTGGATTTTGAGATAGAAAAGGGAGAGATATGTGTGGTCGTAGGGCAATCGGGAGCAGGAAAGACTACGCTGCTGAATATCCTTGGCGGTATGGATACTCTTTCCGGCGGCAGTGTCATACTTGACGGCAGGGATATCTCGTCATTGAACGAAAAACAGCTGGCCGCATACAGACGTTTCGATATAGGTTTCGTTTTCCAGTTCTACAACCTGATACCAAATCTGACAGCACTTGAAAATGTGGAGATCGCATCACAGCTTTCAAAGGAGCCCCTTGATAACGACGAGGTGATGGAAGATGTGGGGCTTGGAGACAGGAAAGACAATTTTCCTGCACAGCTGTCCGGAGGAGAACAGCAGCGTGTTGCAATAGCAAGAGCTTTGGCAAAGAATCCAAAGCTTCTGCTCTGCGATGAACCGACAGGTGCACTGGACTATGAGACAGGCAAGGCTATCCTGAAGCTGCTCCAGGACACCTGCCACAGGACCGGCATGACTGTAGTGATAATAACTCATAATTCAGCGCTCACTGCTATGGCAGACAGAGTGGTGAGGATAAAGAACGGTGCTGTAGCGTCCGTAACGATGAATGAAGAAACAGTACCTGTAGAGCAGATCGAATGGTAATGCAGAAACGGAGCTTGTTATGAAAAAAGCATATAACAGACATATACGAAGGACGATAACAGGCAGTTTCGGCAGATACATAGCTATCTTTGCCATAGTTGCACTTGGAGTTGGATTTTTTTCAGGAGTCAAGGATACGAAGGCTTCTATGCTCAAGACATGCGATAAATACGTCACGGAGCATAATATGTACGACTACAGGCTGGTATCCACTCTTGGATTCACAGATGAAGATGTGGAGGCTTTGAAAGAAACCGACGGCGTATCAGACGCAGAGGGAGCCAGCACAGTGGACTTTTTCAGCACAGACAGCAAAGGTAATGATATAAATATCAGGGCACACTCGCTGTCTGAAAAGATCAGTACTGTGGAACTCACTTCCGGCAGGATGCCGAAGGCTCCGGGAGAATGTCTTGCCGATGAACATTATTTTACAGACAGTGATATAGGCAGGACACTGAGAGTTACAGAACGAAATGACAGCGCTACAAAGAAAAACCTCAGATACAAGGGTTATGAGATAGTGGGGCTGGTAACATCCCCGGATTATCTGATGAAGACGGAGAGAGGTACGGGCCGCATCGGTGATGGTTCACTGGATGCCTTTGTCTATATATCGCCTGCAGGGTTCGATATGGACTGCTTTACAGAAATGTACGTGACCAGTGCAAAGCAGGGATATGTATACAGTGATGAATATAACAGCAATATAAAGGCTGAACAGAAATATGTAGAGGCAGCTGCGGACAAAAGAGCAGATATAAGGTATGAAAAGATAATTTCAAAGGCCAAAACCAAAATAAAAAAAGCAAAGCAGGAGCTTGCAGATGGAAAGGAAGAGCTGCAGCAACAGAAAAATGATACA
>CAKQNZ010000132.1 GCA_934255435.1 uncultured Clostridia bacterium
AGGATTTATGACATGGGAAGGATACAACTACGAGGATGCTATCATCCTTAATGAAAGACTCATAATGGAAGATGTACTGACATCTATCCATATAGAAAAATACGAAGCAGAAGCAAGAGATACAAAGCTTGGGCCTGAAGAGATCACAAGAGACATACCTAATGTTGGAGAAGATGCTCTGAAGGATCTTGACGAAGAAGGTATCATAAGAAAAGGTGCTGAAGTCAACTCATCTGATATACTTGTCGGAAAGGTGACTCCTAAAGGAGAGACAGAGCTTACTGCTGAAGAAAGACTCCTCAGAGCTATTTTCGGAGAAAAGGCCAGAGAAGTCAGAGACACTTCGCTCAGAGTGCCTCATGGAGAAACCGGTATAGTAGTGGATGTAAAGATCTTTTCAAGAGAAAACGGAGATGAGCTGCCACCGGGAGTAAATAAACTTGTAAGATGCTATATTGCGACCAAGAGAAAGATACAGGTCGGCGACAAGATGGCGGGAAGACACGGTAACAAGGGTGTTATTTCAAGGATACTTCCTGAAGAAGATATGCCATTCATGGAGAATGGTCAGCCTCTTCAGGTAATGCTGAACCCTCTTGGTGTACCTTCCCGAATGAATGTAGGACAGGTACTTGAAGTACACCTGGGTCTTGCTGCGAAGAGCAAGGACTGGTATATAGCAACGCCTGTATTCGATGGTGCAAATGAGAAGGATATAATACAGCTTCTGAAAGAAACAGGATACGACGGAAGTGGCAAGCTGAAACTCAGAGACGGACGTACAGGCGATTATTTCGATAATCCGGTAACTGTAGGATATATGTATATGCTCAAGCTGCATCACCTTGTAGATGACAAGATACATGCCAGAAGTACCGGTCCGTACTCACTTGTAACGCAGCAGCCTCTCGGTGGTAAAGCACAGTTCGGCGGACAGCGTTTCGGAGAGATGGAAGTATGGGCACTGGAAGCATACGGTGCAGCATATACACTTCAGGAGATACTGACAGTGAAATCCGACGATATAGTAGGTCGTGTCAAGACTTATGAAGCTATTGTAAAGGGCGAAAACATACCTGAACCGGGTATACCTGAATCATTCAAGGTTCTTATAAAGGAAATGCAGAGCTTGTGTCTCGATGTCAAGGTGCTTACTGAAGACAATGAGGAAATCGAGATAAAAGACTCAAGCGAGATCGAAGACATACCGGCTATAGAAGATATGGTAGACGGAGAAGTCGATGATGATGCTGACGATGAGGGTGAATTTGTGATCGTTGAGGATGATGTCGATGATGATGATGATGAGATCTTCGATGATTCTTTCGATGATGATGAAGAAACTGCAGCAGATCCGGTTGGCCGTACTGAAGAAATATAGGAAAGGGGAAGTGACCAATGAATGATAATAATTATGAACTCAATAATTTTGAATCTCTGCAGATAGGGCTGGCTTCTACTGAGAAGATACTCGAATGGTCCTATGGCGAGGTTACGAAACCTGAAACTATCAACTACAGGACACTGAAACCTGAAAAAGACGGCCTTTTCTGTGAGAGGATCTTCGGACCTACCAAGGACTGGGAGTGCCACTGCGGTAAATACAAGAGGATAAGATACAAAGGTATCATCTGTGATAAATGCGGAGTAGAGGTTACAAAGGCAAAAGTAAGAAGAGAGAGAATGGGTCATATAAAGCTGGCTTCGCCGGTATCCCATATATGGTACTTCAAAGGGATACCATCAAGGATGGGACTCGTTCTCGACATTTCACCGAGAACTCTGGAAAAAGTACTTTACTTTGCTAATTTCATAGTTACAGATCCGGGAAACACGGATTTCGGATATAAAGAGATACTTACTGAAACACAGTACAGAGAAGCGAAAGATAATCCGAACAATAAATTCAAGGCTGGAATGGGCGCAGAAGCAGTCAAGGAACTGCTGGCACAGATAGATCTTGATGCACTTTCCGATGAACTCAGAGAAAAACTGAGAACTGCAACAGGTCAGAAAAAGATCAGGATCGTAAGACGTATGGAGGTCATCGAAGCACTTCGTGTATCAGGAAACAGACCTGAATGGATGGTACTTGATGTCATCCCGGTCATCCCGCCGGATCTCAGACCTATGGTGCAGCTGGATGGCGGAAGGTTTGCGACGTCAGACCTGAACGATCTTTACAGACGTGTTATAAACAGAAACAACAGACTCAACAGACTTCTTGAATTGGGAGCTCCTGACATAATCGTCAGAAATGAAAAGAGAATGCTCCAGGAAGCTGTTGATGCGCTCATAGATAACGGAAGAAGAGGCAGACCGGTAACCGGTCCGGGATCAAGACCGCTGAAGTCTCTTTCAGATATGCTGAAGGGTAAACAGGGAAGATTCAGACAGAATCTCCTCGGTAAGCGTGTAGACTACTCAGGACGTTCCGTAATCGTAGTAGGACCTGAACTCAAGTTCTATCAGTGCGGACTTCCTAAGAAGATGGCACTTGAACTGTTCAAGCCTTTCATCATGAAAAAGCTGGTGGAAAACGGCAATGCACATAACATCAAGAGTGCCAAGAGGATGGTCGAAAAAGTCAGACCTGAAGTATGGGACGTTCTTGAAGGCGTTATAAAGGAGCATCCGGTAATGCTCAACCGTGCCCCGACCCTGCACAGACTGGGTATACAGGCGTTCGAACCAGTACTTGTTGAAGGTAAGGCTATAAAGCTTCACCCGCTGGTCTGTACAGCCTTCAATGCCGACTTCGACGGAGACCAGATGGCGGTGCATGTACCTCTTTCAGTAGAGGCTCAGGCAGAGGCGAGGTTCCTCATGCTTTCAGTAAATAATATACTGGCACCTAAGGATGGTTCGCCAATAACGACTCCTACACAGGATATGATACTGGGAAGCTACTATCTCACACATCCCGGACAGGAAGAAGGCAGAAGGAATTCAGCAGCTGAAAAAGGCGACGGAAAGGTCTTCACTGATATGTCAGAAATGCTTATGGCATACCAGACAGGTATGGTGGGACTTCATGCCAGAGTAAAGGTCAGAAGGTACGCAGACGAGTTTGATGAGAGAGGCAAGCTGGTAGAATCGACAGTTGGCCGTTTCATCTTCAATGAAAACATACCTCAGGACCTGGGATATGTAGAAGACAGAGAAGCCGATCCATATTCACTGGAGATAGATTTCCTCTGTGATAAAAAGAAACTGGGACAGATCATCGACAGATGCTATCGTGTGCACGGCAACACAGAAACAGCAGTTATGCTGGACTATATAAAAGACATGGGATTCCATTTCTCTACTATAGCTGCTATAACTATCAGTATTTCCGATATGGAGATACCGGAAGCAAAACAGCATATCATAGATGAATCACAGAAACTCGTAGATAAATACGAAATGGCATACAGAAGGGGTCTCGTATCAGACAAGGAAAGATATGAGAAAGTAATCGAAGTATGGAACAAAACTACAGATGATGTTGCAGATGCACTGATGGATTCACTGGATTCACTCAACAATCTGTTCATCATGGCACATTCCGGAGCGAGAGGTAGTAAAAACCAGATAAGACAGATCGGTGGTATGCGTGGACTCATGGCTAACGCTACAGGTAAGACTATCGAGATCCCTATCAAGGCAAACTTCCGTGAAGGCCTGTCAGTACTGGAATACTTCATATCAACAAACGGTGCAAGAAAAGGTCTTGCCGATACAGCACTGAGAACAGCCGACTCGGGATACCTGACAAGAAGACTCGTAGATGTATCTCATAATGTCATCGTCAGAGAAGATGACTGCGGTACAGATGAAGGTATCGAGGTAAAAGCATTTACCGACGGCAAGGAGGTTATCGAAAAGCTGAAAGACCGTATCATCGGAAGAACAGCGCTTACAGATATACTCAATCCTGAAACTGGCAGGCTGATCGTTGAACAGGACTGTGAGATAAGTGAAGATGCAGCATCAGAAATCGAAGCTGCAGGAATAGAGTCCGTTGCTATCCGCTCGGTAATGACATGCCACAGCAGGACCGGCGTATGCGCCAAGTGCTACGGCAGGAACCTGGCAACAGGAGAAAGCGTCAATATCGGTGAAGCAGTCGGCATAACAGCAGCACAGTCCATCGGTGAACCGGGTACACAGCTCACGATGAGAACTTTCCATACAGGCGGTGTAGCAGGTTCCGATATCACACACGGTCTTCCGAGAGTCGAAGAGCTTTTCGAAGCAAGGAAACCTAAAGGTATCGCAGAGATCTGTGAAGCTGATGGTACAGTAGTTGCGATAGAGCCTACTATGGACAACAAGACAATAGTCAAGATCAGAGGTGAAGAGGAACGCACATATGAGATACCGTACGGTGCAAGGATCTGCGTCGAAGAGGGCGATTACGTTCTTGCCGGAGACAATATCACAAGAGGTCCTCTGGATCCTAAGGATATACTCAGACTCAACGGTGTTGAAGGTGTATACCAGTACCTGCTCAAGGAAGTACAGCGTGTATACAAGCAGCAGGGTGTAGACATCAACGATAAACACGTTGAAGTCATCGTAGGTCAGATGCTTTCGAAGCTCAAGGTCAACGATCCGGGAGATACAGATCTTCTTCCTGGAGGACAGTACAGCAAGTTCGAGATCGAAGAAGCCAACGCCAGAGCAGTTGCAGAGGGCGGAGAGCCGGCAGAGGCAGAAAGACTTCTGCTTGGTATCACAAAAGCTTCCCTTGCTACGAATTCGTTCCTGTCGGCAGCATCTTTCCAGGAAACAACGAGAGTACTCACAGATGCGGCCATCAAAGGAAAGAATGACAAACTTCAGGGACTCAAGGAAAACGTTATCATCGGTAAGCTGATACCGGCTGGTACAGGAATGAAAAAGTACAGAGGCATCAGTCTCGACTACGGCGTGAATACGGCACTGATTGAAGCATACAGAGAGATGCAGCGTGAAATGGAGCTTGAAGCTGAAGAAGCCGAAGATGATGAGAACATGGAAGATGTAGTACCTGTTATGGGCACAGGCGATGACCTTGCAGCAGCAGAGGAATACGCATCAGAGATCGGTGCAGGTTCTGAATTTGAGGAACTTGAATGATATATATTGACATCATAATAAAAAATATGATAAAATAATTTTTAGCTTTGGGCTTTAATGAGTTCAAAGCTAAACTTGTGAAGAAAGGAGAAAAAGGATGCCTACAATTAACCAATTAGTACGTCAGGGCAGAACAAGCAGTGAAAAGAAGTCAACGGCTCCAGCTCTCAACAAGGGAATGAACTCCCTCAAAAGAGTTGCTACAGATGTCAACTCACCGCAGAAGAGAGGCGTTTGTACTTCAGTAAAGACAGTTACTCCTAAGAAGCCTAACTCGGCTTTGAGAAAAGTAGCCAGAGTTCGTCTTACTAACGGTATCGAAGTAACAGCATATATCCCTGGAATCGGCCATAACCTCCAGGAGCACAGTGTTGTACTCATCAGAGGCGGAAGAGTTAAAGACCTTCCAGGTGTAAGATACCACATCGTAAGAGGTACTCTTGATGCTGCAGGTG
>CAKQNZ010000133.1 GCA_934255435.1 uncultured Clostridia bacterium
TATTATGGCACTGGCAGATTATGGGATTACCATCGTGAAAAACAGAATGATGTATTTAAAACCAATAATCGAAGCAACGGATATATTAATTGTGTGGATGGAACGGCAAATATCAAATTAATGATGAACTGGTTCTCAAAAATGACCATTCAAAAATACCATAATCAAGAACTCGGTTTAGGTGATATTCCGGAATTAGAGGCAGTATATTCAGCGATGGAGTCTTGCTATAAGCGAATTACAGGAAGTGATTTTGTTAAAATGCAGTATAATATGGGAACTGGTGAGCTGGAGGTTGCTTATAAAGATGAGTTAGGTGGTCTGATGAGGATTTCCATCAATCAGTTGAGTGACGGCTATAAAAGCACGATCAGCCTTGTAGCCGATATAGCATATCGTATGGCAGTATTAAATCCACAGCTTCTTGGTAATGTATGTACGGAAACGGATGGTATTGTTTTAATCGACGAAGTAGATTTACATCTGCACCCAACATGGCAGCAGCGAATTTTGAAAGATTTGACGGAGATTTTCCCTAAAGTTCAGTTTATAGTCAGTACGCATGCACCATCGGTAATCAGTGCAGTGAAAAGTGAAAATATCGTTATGTTGGATGACGGAGATGTCTATGAACCTTCTGGGGAGATCCATGGTAAGGATATTAACACAATTATTAGTGGTGTGATGCATTCAACAGAACGGCCGATGGAAATCAAAGAGCTGTTTCAGCAGTTTTATCATAGTATTGATATGGGGGATACAGAGAAGGCAGAACAAGTACTAAATATTTTAAATGACAAAATCGGGAATGACGATTCAGAGATTGCCGCTTGTAATGTGAAACTTAAATTGCTGAAATTCAGGAGAAACAAATGATTTTAATAAACAAATTGCCGACTTTACCAGAATTAGAAGCCTTGAAAAGAGATGCAGAAAGTAGGGGATTGACTGATAAAGAAGGGTATGAGACCTTGGGTAATCCCTTAAAGGCGCAGGTGAAAGAGTCCCTTATGAAAGAACAGGGGCATCTTTGCGCTTACTGCATGCGTCGAATACCAGACGAGAGAATTTTGCCAGAAGATATTGATCTGAGCAATGTTTATATTGAACATTGGCAGGCTAGAAGTGCGGAAAATAGAACGGGAGAAAATAAAGGACTGGATTATACGAATATGCTTGCTGTTTGTTCTGGAAATGAAAAAGCACCAGAAGCAAAGAAACGCAAGAGACGTTTTTTTACCTGTGATAAAAAACGTGAAGCAGCTCCACTAAAGATAAATCCATTAGATGAGAAAACACTGGAAACTATATATTATCTGGCTGACGGGACGATGAAATCTACGGATGCTGTGATAGATAATGATATCAATGTTCGGCTGAATTTGAACTGTTCCACAGAAGCAGTGACACTTCCGGCAAATCGTAAAAGCGTTCTTGATACAATACAGGCAGATATTATATCTCAGGGCGGCGATTTGCTGCAAAATTGTATTGACCAATTACATATGTGGAAAAGTGAAGAAGATCCTAAAACACCATATATAGGAATTGCAATTTGGTGGTTGAAGGAGCAAATTGCCCAGATGGAGATTCAGAACTAAAGCCTAAATAGAAAAATGGTTAACATATTTCGAAGAATGTAAAAAGAAATATAAGTGAGAAAAATTATAGGACGAATTTGATTGTAAATTATTAGTTAGATTCACTTTATATAAATAAAATAAGGAAAAACGTCGATTATCTATCTGGCTTGACTAAATCTCATCAAGAATTTTCAGAACTTCCCCATAATGTATAGCAAAATAGTGCAACTTGGTATATAATGCTCCATATACTGTGTAGAATCATGCACTTTGATAAAAATGGCATGCACAGATTTACCAAAGAGAATGGAACGATAATTATGTACGAAAAAAATTCAAGAAGCTGGATTAAGCATCTGGATTTCATTGTAGGAGATATTATAGCCATTACCATAGCATTTTTAGTGGCATATGGTATGCGCTTTGGTGTATGGACAATAGTAGAGGATGGCAGCTATCGTAGCTATTATCTGGTGCTTTTGGGGTTTCATATTCTGGCGTCTTTCTTTTTCAGAAATTACAGTAACATTGTACGGCGTGGCTATCTCAATGAGCTCGTATATGTCTTGAAACATAATGCTATACTTGGTGCCTGTACAATGGGTTGGCTTGTTTTTACAAAGCAGTCTGAGGATTATTCACGTCTGGTACTTGGACTTTTCCTCGTTTTGGATATTGTATGTATGCTGATTATCCGTGATCTGTGGAAACACTGGATTAGGAAGCGTATGTCCGAAAAGGACACAAGAAGCAAACTACTGGTCATAACAACCAGCAGCAGAGCAGAAGCATGTGTAAAAAGATTACAGAGCGATACCTATCAGAACTATGAAATCTGTGGAGTAGCACTTCTGGAGGGAAATATTGAGCTGCATAAGGTCAATGGCCACGACGTAGTTGCCTGTGGACAGGAAATCATGGAGTACGTTTTGCGAAACGTAGTAGATGAAGTCCTGATTGAAACAGAATATTTATCTGCGCAGGTCGAAGAACTTTGCCAGCAATTGCTGGATATGGGTATAGTGGTACATGTCGGGGTGGACTATTTCTTTGAAAATATGCCGAATATGCAGGTGGGTCAGCTGGGTAGCCACACCGTCATTACATCCAGTATTCAGACCGCCAGCAGGATAGAATTAGCTCTGAAACGTCTGATGGATATCTGCGGTGCTTTGATAGGCTTGTTGATTACAGGAATTGCCTTTGTATTTGTCGCACCGGCCATTTACGTAAAATCACCGGGACCGATCTTCTTTTCACAGGTTCGTGTTGGTAAAAATGGTCGCTTCTTTAAAATCTATAAATTCCGTTCCATGTATCTTGATGCAGAAGAGCGTAAGAAAGAGCTCATGGAGCAGAATAAGATGTCCGGTCTGATGTTTAAAATGGACGATGATCCGAGAATCATCAAAGGTATCGGGCATTTTATCCGTAATACAAGTATAGATGAATTACCGCAGTTCTGGAATATTCTAAAAGGTGACATGAGCCTTGTGGGAACCCGACCGCCGACAAAAGAGGAATATGCACAATATTCGCAGCATCATAAGATCCGTCTGAGCTTTCGTCCGGGACTGACCGGTATGTGGCAGGTGAGCGGACGTAGTGATATCACAGACTTCGAGGAAGTGGTGCGGCTGGATGAAAAGTATATTGAAGAGTGGAGTATCCTGCTGGATATTCGAATTCTTTTCAGAACGGTAGTTGTAGTTTTGACGAGAAAAGGTTCGGAATAAAAACGCGGATTTATTAAACGTCAGCTGATAGAAAAACACAATAAAGGGGAATATAATGAATCAAGAAGAACTCGCAATTGATTTAAAAGATTTACTGAGACGCTGCGTTGAAAAGTGGAAATTCATAGTAGTCTGTATGCTGATCTGCGCATTACTCGTAGATGGTGTTCAGGCCTGGTCTTCAGTAAAAAAAGCAAAACAGATCAAAGCACAGCTTGAGCAGCAGAAAAATGCAGATGATGAGACAACCAATCTTATTACGTTGAAAGAATATATGAGTAAACTGACAGAAAGAGAAATTTCCGAGGTACAGACAGCTTTTTCGTCCTATAAGACATATCAGCAGGAATACGTTAATGGAATGACATATTGCCAGAATTCAGTCAGAATGCAGCTCAATCCGAACAAGATACCTACAGTTCATCTAGGATATATGATTGACAATCATTATGAAACAGAGTATCCGGTGGTATTGAAAAGAGATACAACAGAAGCGATTATTAACACTATAGAAGAAAACCTGCGCAATGATGAGCTGAGCCAGCAGATTGCATCGTGCATTGGTTTGGGGGATAATACGGCATATGCGCAGGAACTTATATCTGCGGATACGGATGCCAAGGAGCAGGGGATGCTGCTTTTATCTATAAGTGCTGAAAGCCAGGAAGATTGTCAACAGATAGCAGAAATTGTGAAACAGGCAATAGCTGCGCAGACAGATGCGGTGCGTGCTGTATGCGGGGATTTCAATATCACGCTGACTACAGAACAGTATGTGGAAGAAACAGACTGTGATCTGATGATGGAAAAACAAAGTAAGATGTTATCCTTGAATAACCTGAAAAATTCCATTAATAATCTGACTGCGGGTATGACAGAAGAGCAGGTAACTTATTATAAAGCACTTCGAGACAATGAAGAGAGTATTGTCGTAGAAGATCCAGATATGAAAGAAATATCTGAAGAGGCAGAGAAGCCGACAATTGAAGTACCTGCTGTGGTTTATGTGAGTCTGAAATGGCTGGTAATGGGACTTCTTGTTGGTGCTTTTTTGAGCTGTGGTTGGATAGTATTGTGTTATATGCTGGCAGATACACTACGTGTAGCTTCCGATATGGAAGAGCCTTTGGGAATATCCGTTTTGGGATGTATCACAGATAAGAGCAAGAAAAAGCTGAAGATATTCCGAAGCCGTTTTGATGAATTTGACACAGAGAAACAGTTGCAGATGGTGGTTGCTAAAATAAATGCAGTAGCAAAAAAAGAACATTACCATCGAGTCTTTATTGGCGGAACTGGTGAGTCTGCAAAAATGCAGGAGATATGTGAAAACGTTATCTCTTCATTAAATGCTGAAGGGATTACCTGTAGTACGGGATGTTCCTTGATGTATGATGCAAATTCCGTGAAAAAAATGACAGAGATGGATGCAGTCGTATTTGTGGAACAGATAGACAAGTCCAAATACGAAGAAATTCAGAAAGCCAAGGAGCTGAGTAAAAAATGTCATTTGCCTGTGATGGGATGCGTTATTATTGAATAAGAAAAACGACACTTTTTATATGTAGTGTCAAATAAACTTGGCACTACATATAAAAAGGGAATTCTGAAAACGACAGCCGATTTGAGAAAATATGAGATTATGGAGAAAAAAACAAAATGGCGATTGCTGGTACAGGGATGTTGAGATGACAATCGCAAAACGTATTATTTCCTATTCAGAATGAATATAGTGAAAAATATTTGAAAGAAATGAATTTCACCGCAACATTGGATGTAGAACTAACATACAGTGATGCGGATTTTATTGTTACTGTACTTATAAATACAGTCGGACAAAGTGTATCGATGATCGCATAAGTGGAAGTTTGAAAAATTGTGAGGAATATAGTGGAATGTCAAATAAAAAGAATCTCCTAATCTATGCCCATTATTATATTCCAGATACTGCGTCAACGGGGCAGATTCTCCGGGAATTGGCGGAGGGCATGCAGGATAAGTTCAACATCACAGTCATCTGCGTGGTGCCGAGTTACTTAGGAACTATCGAAGATAAATATAAGACACAGAAGTATTACGAAGAAGAAATCAACGGCGTGAAGGTGCTGCGAATCCGAGTACCGGAGTTCAGCAAGACAAATAAGAAGAGCCGTGTGAAGAACATTGTCTCCTATTTCTTTGGAGCAATGGGCGCGACCTTTAAGGTTGGCAAGATGGACTATGTGTTCTCCAT
>CAKQNZ010000134.1 GCA_934255435.1 uncultured Clostridia bacterium
TTATCAGATCTGCTGCCATAGCAGCTTCCGAAGCGCCTGTATCATAGAACATATCACCTCCGCCTTCTTCATCGGCGATACTTATGATATGCAGCTGGCTTTTTTCTCCCGGCGTGTCCTCCGGTGCAGTACAGTGCAGTCTGGCGTCGTCATCATAATCCTCCATGATACCCTCGAACACATCATTGACAGTGCCGGTGACGCTTGCCTTGCTCCTGAAGTTGCTGTTAAGGTCTATCTTGATGCTTTTTTCTTCTTCCGGCTTTTTATATATGCGGTATTTTTCCTTGAATATTTCAGGTTCTGCCAGCCTGAACTTGTATATGCTCTGTTTCACATCGCCTACCATGAACAGGTTGTCTTCACGCTTTATGCAGCCGGTTATCTTTTCCTGAAGGCCGTTGCTGTCCTGGAACTCGTCGATGAATATGTACTTGAATTTTTCCCTGTATTCGGCTGCTGCAGTTTCATTTCCGAGTATTTCTATGGCGTAGTGCATGACATCGTCAAAGTCGATGATGTTGCGTTCGTTTTTCTCAGCCCTGAACTTTTCCTCGAACTCCTTTATCAGACCTGTCATATATGCAGTATCATCATAAAGAGAAATCAGTTCTTCATCATATTCTTCAAAGGAAGATACATAGTATCTTTTCTTTATATCATCCAGCAGTTTCTTCCCACGCTTCCTGTATGAAGACACCTGCTCCTTTACATCTGCATAGCCGTCTTTTTCACTCACGCCGGCACGCATGGTGTTGAATTTGAGCCACGAAAGAAAGCTGCGCATCTGCTCCCAGTCTCCATTTTTCCTGAAAGACTCATACTGTGCAGCTACAAGCTCTGCATCCTCAGACGCCTTGGCATAAAGACCTTCCAGACCTGCCTCCTCAAGGATGTCTGCAGCCATCATATAAAATCCTGCTGCTTCTTTCAGAGTATTTTCAGTCATGGTGCATATGAAATCCTTCAGACCCATGACTTCCATCGGGCTGCCATGCTCTCCCGACATCAGACTGCAGCGTTCCTGCGCCCAGCTGATATATCCTGGTATACTCCTCATTTCGTTGTATATATCCAGGATATTCTGCTTTATCCTCTTCTCGCTCCTGTCGCTGCTGTACTTTCTCAGAAAAGATGTGAAGCGCTCATAGTCGTTTTCGAATCTGTCTTCGAATACACTGTCTATCACATCGTTTTTTATTATCGCCACCTTCGTCTCGTCGCCTATTCTGAATCCCGGTTCAAGATCAGTCAGATAAAAATACCGCCTAATGACCTCCAGTGCAAAGGTATGGAACGTGCTTATGTTTGCGTCAGGAAGCATGTCAAGCTGTCTTCTCAGAAAAGCCCTGTCCGCACCGGACTGCTCCATAGCGTCTTTTATGGCTGCTTCAAGCCTTTCCTTCATCTCTGCCGATGCAGCCTTTGTGAAAGTCGTGATAAGGAATCTGTCTATATCGATCTTATCCTTTATCACAAGCTGTTTGATACGCTCCACAAGCACCGCTGTCTTGCCGGAGCCTGCTGCTGCCGACACAAGTATGTTCTTTCCTCTCGTATCTATAGTCTGCTGCTGAGCTTCAGTCCATTTCATAAAAAATACCTCTCCATATATATGTTACAGCGTTTATTATATCAGAAAAACAGAGCTGTGATATGTATATTCACCATTTTTGTGTTATACTATTTTTATTATAACCAAGACAGAAAATCGAAATATGATATGAAATGAGGAAATACAACATGAATGAATTCAACAGACCAACGATGCTGATGATCCTCGACGGATACGGCATCAATCCGGACTCCGAAAACAATGCGATAGCTGCAGCCGACACACCGGCTCTTGACAGGATCTTCGCAACATATCCGAATACTATTCTCAAAGCGTGCGGCCTCGATGTAGGACTTCCTGAAGGACAGATGGGCAACTCAGAAGTCGGCCATCTCAACATAGGCGCAGGCAGGATAGTATATCAGGACCTCACACTCATCACAAAATCTATCGAAGACGGCGGCTTCTTTGAGAACCCTGCTTTCATTAAAGCCATTGAACATGTAAAGAAAAAAGACTCCACACTCCATCTTCTGGGACTGCTGTCCGACGGAGGCGTACACAGCCATATAAAGCATCTTTTCGCCCTTATAGACCTGGCTGCCGCAAAAGGCGTCGATAAGCTCTGTGTGCACTGTTTCCTGGACGGCAGAGACGTACCGCCAAGATGCGCCGCCATCTACATCGACCAGCTTGAAGAGCATATAAAAAAAGCCGGCGTCGGTACCATCGGCGTTGTTTCAGGCAGATACTACGCCATGGACAGAGACAAGCGCTGGGAAAGAGTCCAGAAGGCCTACGACGCCATGACAGGCACAGACGGTCTCCATGCGCCTGACGGACACACCGCTGTGGGAAATGCTTACGACAGAGATGAAAACGATGAATTCGTGCTTCCTACCATTGTAGATGGAGCTATACCTGTTTCCGACGGCGACAGCATGATAATGTTCAATTTCCGTCCTGACAGAGCAAGAGAGATAACAAGAACATTCGTAGATAAAGATTTCGACGGATTCACAAGGAAAAAGACGCCCCAGGATATCTGCTATATATGCATGACACAGTACGACGCAACTCTTCCGGACGTTACGCTGGCATATCCGCCTGAAACGCTTAAAAACACGCTGGGAGAATATATAGCATCACTGGGGCTCACACAGCTTCGCATAGCCGAGACTGAGAAATACGCCCATGTGACATTCTTCTTCAACGGCGGTGTGGAGGCTCCTAACAGGAACGAAGACAGGATACTGGTGCCTTCTCCTAAAGTTGCCACATATGATCTCCAGCCTGAGATGAGTGCATACGAAGTTACCGAGAAAGTGGTCGAAGCCATCAATACAGACAAGTACGATCTCATCATCCTGAACTTTGCCAACGCTGACATGGTGGGACACACAGGTGTCATGGGTGCTGCTGTCAAGGCCATCGAAACACTTGATAAATGTGTTCCGAAGATCGTGGATGCAGTCCTGGCAAAAGACGGACAGATCCTGATGACAGCAGACCACGGCAATGCAGATGTGATGAAAGACAAAGAAGGCAATGTCGTTACGGCCCACTCCCTCAATGACGTCCCTCTCGTACACATCGCAAACAAACCTGCGCAGCTGGCATCAGGCGGCAGACTCAGCGATATCGCACCTACACTGCTGAAACTGATGCACCTTGACATACCTGAGGAAATGACAGGAAAACCGCTTGTGAAATAAACGGAATACACTGCAGTCAGAACATTTTAAAAAATCCCGCACTACTATGCGGGATTTTCTTTTCATGCAAAAAGCGACCCGGACATCTTTCTGTCTGAGTCGCTTGTTTTCAAAAAAGATTTTCTGTCCTTTGGGGACGCTGCTGCTACAGCAGTTCCTTTCTTGACAGGTTTATCCTGTTCTGACTGTCGATCTCTGTAACTTTTACTTTGACGATATCGCCTACGTTCATCACGTCTTCGACTTTTTCTACTCTTGTTTTAGCCATCTTGGAGATGTGGAGCAGACCCTCTTTGCCAGGAAGTATCTCGATGAATGCACCGAACGGCATAACACGTGTGACCTTGCCCTCGTAGATCTCGCCTGGTTCAGGCTCTTTTGTCAGAAGTTCGATCTCTCTTACGCCAGCCTGAGCGCTTTCCATATCAGGCGCTGCGATGTATACGAGACCTGTATCGTCGATATCGATCTTGACGCCTGTTTCTGCGATGATCCTGTTGATAGTCTTTCCTCCCGGTCCGATAACTGTTCTGATATGGTCCGGATCTATCTGCATCGAGATTATCCTTGGAGCGTAAGGCGACATTTCTTTTCTCGGTTCAGGTATCTCATCCAGCATTTCCTGCATGATGTGCATCCTGCCTTCGTAAGCCTGCTTCAGAGCTTCCTGGAGAACCTGCTTTGAAAGACCGTGTACTTTGATATCCATCTGGATAGCCGTAACGCCCTTGGCTGTACCTGCTACCTTGAAGTCCATGTCTCCCAGGAAGTCTTCCATACCCTGTATGTCTGACAGTATAGCCATCTTGCTGCTGCCGTCCTCTTCGACTCTCTCAATGAGACCCATAGCTATACCGGCTACAGGAGCCTTGATAGGCACGCCTGCATCCATCAGCGCCATGCAGCTGCCGCATACTGATGCCTGGGATGTTGAACCGTTTGATGAAAGCACCTCTGACACTACTCTGATAGCATAAGGAAATTCTTCAACGCTCGGCAGTACAGGCAGCAGAGCTCTTTCCGCCAGTGCACCGTGTCCGATCTCTCTTCTGCCCGGGCTCTTCATCCTTCCAGCTTCTCCTACTGAGTAAGGCGGGAAGTTGTAGTGGTGCATGTACCTCTTCTCAGTCTGCTCTGTGATACCGTCGATAGTCTGGGCTTCTCCCACAGGACCGAGGGTAGCTACAGACAGGACCTGAGTCTGTCCTCTCTTGAAAAGGCCTGAGCCGTGTGTTCTCGGCAGTATGCCTGTGTCACACCAGATAGGTCTGATCTCAGTGCGTTTTCTGTTGTCAGGTCTTATGCCATCGTCCAGGATAAGGCTCCTGACCTGTTCCTTCGTTATAGCGTAAAGCACATTGCCGATATCCTTGGCATTGTCAGGATAGATCTCTTCGAAATGCTCTTTTGTCTCTGCTTCCACTGCATCCATGTTGTCCAGTCTTTCCAGCTTGTCATATGTCTGGATAGCAGTTCTCATCTTGCCTTCAGCATATTCTCTTACTGCAGCTTCGATGTCTTCAGGGACTTTGTAAAGCTCTATCTCCATCTTAGGCTTGCCGACTTCTGCAACTATAGCCTCGATGAATTCAACGATCTTCTTTATCTCTTCATGTGCGAACATGATAGCGTCCAGGATAGTCTCCTCAGGCACTTCCTGTGCACCGGCCTCTACCATCATGATAGCTTCCTTGGTTCCTGAAACCACCAGATGCATAGTGCTTTCTTCTCTCTGTGCCAGTGATGGGTTGACAACGAACTGTCCGTCCACCATACCGATGAGGACTGAACCTGTAGGACCGTCCCATGGTATATCCGATATAGCAAGAGCAACTGAAGAACCGATCATAGCTGCGATCTCTGACGGAGCATCGTTGTCAACGCACATAACAGTCGCAACGACCTGCACATCATTGTAGAAACCCTTAGGGAACAGCGGTCTTAAAGGCCTGTCCATAAGTCTTGAGTTAAGTATCGCTCTTTCGCTTGGTCTTCCTTCTCTCTTGATGAATCCGCCGGGGATCTTTCCGGCAGCATACATTTTTTCTTCATAGTCGCATGACAGCGGGAAAAAGTCGATATCAGGTCTTGGCTCCTTGGAAGCACACGCAGTGACATTTACTACTGTATCTCCGTATTTTACCATTACCTGTCCGTTAGCCAGTTCGCATACCTTGCCTATCTCAAGCTCCAGCAGCTTGCCGCCTATGGCTGTCTTGAAAGTTCTGTAATCTGTAAATTTCATAATAAACAACTACCTCCTGTTTATTTTCCTAAAAAA
>CAKQNZ010000135.1 GCA_934255435.1 uncultured Clostridia bacterium
ACAGGTGATAGCCAAGCAGGCAGCAGTGCTGATACTTCAGGGATATCTCGATTCCAACAGGTAAAAAGGGGCGATGTGGACAGAGTCACAACTATTCCGATAATCACAATTTAAGGAATAGTTAAGGATATATATACTTAATAATTTAGCCAAAGGTGTACGACGAAATCTTTGACTTCTTTGCACACATCTTTACAAAATTATAACAATTAAAAACACCCGAAGTCCAGGTATTATCGGATAGAAACGCAGCCTGTGAACTCCGGGTATTTTTATATGGTATTATATGATAAGTTAGATTGCATATTAGTGAATGGTACTACAAGTCTTCTGGTATCTTAAGTATCATCCCTGGTTCCAGATCTGATGCAGTGACATCGTTTATGTTGCTGATACGATAGACTGCATCACGGGGATCTGTGTCGTTGTCTTTGTATTCGCTGGCTATGTTCCAGAGAGTATCTCCGGAGCATACTTCGACTTCTGTGTAGCTTACTTTTGTAAGTGCTATCGAATCATCGAGACCGCTTATAAGACCAAAAGCTGTTACAAGTATACCTGCCATTATAATGACTGATACTATGAATCTTGGTTTTGATTTTATTCTGTATTTTTTTCTTTTATGTGATTTCATATTCCTGACCTCACTTTCAATCCTGCTTTTCGCGTTTCAAACATCTGTTCTTTATACTCAGAGTATATCAGAATATATGTTCTTTGTCAACACGCGTTGTAAACATTTGTTCTTTTGCATAAAATAAGGTTTAATATGTTCGCTATAATAAAAAGTGTGCAAGACGAAATCTTTGATTTCTTTACACACATGTTGCTGCTGTACAGCAACGTATTTAATGTTTTCTGTCCGAAAAACCGCAAGGTGATTCGCAATACAGAATGAACAGCGTATGCGAAGCCATAGGAGTGAACGCAGTGAACATTGCCTTTTTTCCTAAGAGTTGAAGCTCCATTGATTTTTCTTATAATAAAATACCGGCTCCAATTTGCCGGATCTCAGGTCCTGGTTTGTGGAAGCCGGTTAATTCCGGATCAGATCATTCAGTTATAGTCCCGCTGCTGTTACATCTTTATCAGTTTGTCGTATGCTTTATCGAGGATCACGGTAAGTTTCTTTCTGAATATAAGACCGATGATGCAGAGTATTATTGCCACTGCTGCTATTATACCGGCACTCATATACCCTCCTGTGCTTATCTGTCTGCCTATGAGCAGGCTGCCCATCATGCCGGGGCTCCTGCCTATCAAAGATACAATGAGGAACGGTTTGAGCTTTACTTCTGAAAGCCCTGCTACATAGTTGCACAGGTCTTTCGGTACACCAGGTATCAGGAAGATGAGGAAGATTATGACTACTGCACGTTTACTGTTCATTGTTTCCAGCATCTTTTTAATCTTTTCCTCTCCGAAAATCAGATGCATCGCATCATGTCCCAGTATCTTTGCGATATAATACGTCATGACTGATCCCAGTGCGGCACCTATAAGTGAATACAGGTAACCGAGCCAGAAACCGTAAGCGTATCCTGCTGCGAACTGGAGCCATTGTCCCGGTATGATACATATCACTATCTGCAGTATCTGAGCCAGGATATAAAAAAGTATACTTTTGGTCTTGTATTCCGCAAACAGTGCATTGACACGTTCCATACTTGAAAATTCGTCTATGATACTGTGATGGAAAAAGTAGATGTATAATGGTATGCCTACAAGTATAACAAGAAAGATCAGCATCTTGAGTATTGCTGTGAAAATCTTGAATTTTTTTCTCAATCTGTCTTTTTTTTCTGCTGTCATTGCCATAGTTAATACCTCTTGCTGTTAGCCAGCAATGCGCCTTTTGAATAAGGTGCTCTTTCTATTATGTCAGCTTTATTGTAAGAACACAAGTAGCTTTGCTGCATATTTTCATATGAACCTTTAGTTGACATTCCTGCATAAGAAAAAAGGTCCGTTTAACAAAAGAACACAGACCTTTTAAAAACATTATCTACTCCTTATTGAAAATAAGGCCTTTATCATACATCTGTTGCAGAGCTTTGATAACTCCGAATTTGGAATGTTCGTATGTCAGTCCACCCTGGAAGTAAACTACATAAGGCGGTCTTATAGGGGCATCGGCTGAAAGCTCTATCGATGACCCCTGTACGAATGCTCCGGCTGCCATGATGACCTGATCTTCATATCCCGGCATATCCCACGGCTCCGGCGATACGAATGAATCCACTGGTGCAGCTGCCTGTATGCCTTTGCAGAACTGTATCACACCTTCCGCCGATCCAAGTTTAACAGCCTGTATGATATCGCTCCTGACATCTTCAGGTTTCGGGCAGACTTCATAGCCCAGCTGTTCAAAAGCCTTTGCACAAAGCACAGCTCCCTTTACAGCACCGTTGACAGTCTTTGGTGCCAGGAAAAGTCCCTGAAGCATCGGGCGTGTCTGACCAAACATCAGACCACACTCCCCTCCTATTCCAGGGGATGTCATCCTGTATGATATCTTTTCGATCAGATCCTGTCTTCCTGCAATGTATCCTCCTGTAAGCGCCAGTCCGCCGCCCGGGTTCTTTATCAGAGACCCTGCAACGACATCGGCTCCAACGTCAGTGGGCTCCTTGACATGGAGAAATTCTCCATAGCAGTTGTCTACCATACATATGATATCAGGATCTGTGTTTTTAACGAATCTTGTCCATTCTTCGATTTCTTCAATGGTGATCGCTTTGCGCCATCCGTAGCCTGTAGCTCTCTGCAGTGTTATCATGCGTGTCGAAGGTGATATCGCATTTTTCAGTGCCTCAAAATCTATAGTACCTTCAGATGTCAGCTCCACCTGTTTGTAGCTGACGCCGTAGTCCTTGAGAGAGCCCTTTCCCTCGCCTCTTATTCCAATGACTTCTTCGAGTGTGTCGTAAGGGGCACCGGTACAGTATATCAGTTCGTCTCCTGGTCTCAATATGCCCATGAGGGTCAGCGTCAGTGCATGTGTTCCATTTACGATTATAGGCCTGACAAGTGATGCTTCTGTGTGGAAAATGTCAGCATATACTTTTTCTATCGCATCTCTGCCAGGATCATCATATCCGTAACCTGTGTTCCATGAAAAATGCATATCCCTGATGCCGTTCTTCTGGAACGCATCAAGGACTTTGTACTGGTTGTACGCCATTATATCATCGAGTTCACTGAAATGCTTCGATACCATCTGCTCGCTTTTGTCTATCAGATCAAGTACCTTCTCGGAAATACCGAATGAATCTCTTAATAAATTATATGTGTTTGCCTGCATTGTCTATTCCTCTTTCTGGTTATCTTTTTTATCTTGCGCTTCTATATACTTGACAAGTGCCGATGATGTAAAGTTTTCCGGATTGAACAAGTCAATGATGGTCTGACCGTAAACATGTTTTTTGGAACTCTGCAGCATATATTTGTCAAGTTTTTTCTGAAGATCTCTGGATACGTCCGAAAGATATGTCCTTTCATCATCACTTATAGGCTGCTGCCAGGACAGTACAGGATAACCGTTGTTGCCGTAAAGGTTCGACGAGTCTTTCATATATGCTGACCCAAGTGCCGAAGACATCTTTATGAGGCTATAGCTCGAAACAGATGTGGATAAGTTCGCTGTTTCTTCAGTTCCCTCTTTGTCGCAATACCCGGTGCCTGTTTTGAAATATTCATGCACATAGTAATTGTTGCGGATGAATCTGCCAGGCAGTATATCATCATCTTCATTGAGATAACTGCCTATAACGCCTCCGCATATATCTGCATTTTTGATTTCGGCTGTATTGTAGCAGTTGTATATCTTTACGCCCTTGGCACCTGCGATACCTGCGATACCGCCTGCACTGCTGGCAACAAAGTCTGTGTCTTTATTATTCTGTTTTGCATTTCTGGCACTGTTTTTAGATGCACTTTTGCTGGCAGTCTTCTTATCGACTTTTTTATCTGAGTTTATATTGATACTGCCTGTGTTGTAGCAGTTCTTTACAGTAGATCCGCTGGCGTTGACATATCCTGCCACACCGCCTGTAGCTTCAGTGTTGGAATTGATGGTCCCGGCATTGTAACAGTCTTCCAGTATCGCTGATGCCGAAACGGAACGTCCTGCCACGCCGCCTGTGCCATATGTGGCCACGCCTCGCTCTGAAGAAGTGACCTCTCCCATATTGCGGCTCTCTGTAACTGTACCTCCCCAGTTCTCGCCAACTATGCCTCCGACTTTGAAGGTACCTGAAACACTGCCGAGGTTCGTACATTTTTCTATTGTGCCGGCATTGCTGTATCCGACTATACCACCGGTCTTGTTTCCTGCAGATATAGTCACTTTTGAGGTACATCCTGTAACTTTGCTGCCTTCTGTGAGCACACCTGCTATCGCTCCGCATGAGCCTGAGCTTATTTTTATCTTTCCTTCTACTGTAAGATTGCGCACCTCGCCGACAAGATACCCGAAAAGACCGGTATTCTGTGCATTTTCAGTGATACACATCCCGCTTATCGTATGTCCGTTTCCATCGAATATACCTGCAAAGTTAGTTGCTTTATCTGATCCTGCAGGCGTCCATTCCTTCGTAAGCTTGATATCGTCCGTGAGGGTGAATGTCACACCCTTGAAGGTTTCTGTTCTTTCCGGTTTCCAGCTGTCGGTCTGCTCTTCATTGACAAGACTTGCCAGACCTATGAGCTGACCTTCCGTAGAAATAGTATATGACTTCTTTGGTTTGTTGTAATCGAACCATGAAGTATCTTTAACGCTTGGGTCTTTTTCAGTATCATCCTCTCCATACTGATATGCACCGGTGCTGTCTTCAGCCGAAGTCCCATCCGTCTGGTCTTCCTGGCTGCCGTCAGACGGCTGCTGCGTATCTGTAGATTCAGTATAGCTTTCAGTCTGCTGCATCGCATTATTCTCTCCGTACCCGTAGACATATGAAACCGGTGCGGCAGCTGTACCTGCCGTAAGTATTAATGATAAAAAGATGACTGAAATTCGTTTCATATCTGCTTTTCCCTTTCTTCTTTTTTCTCCTTCTCCGCCTGCTTTTCCTTTTCTTCTTTTTCTTTCAGTTCTGTTTCCCACTCCATATCGCTGACAAGATCACGTTTGGCATTGAACCTGTGACCTGCATAGAGCTGGGTCGTAGTGACCTGTTCATGATCCAGAAGCGCCTGGACATCATATATGGAGTTGCCTCTGCCAATAAGGCTGGTTGCTGCCGTCGCTCTCAGCTTGTGAGGACTGTATCCGGCTCTTTTTGACGTCCCCATGCCTATGGCCGTATATTTCTTGACAAGTTCACGTATCTGCCGTTCTGTCATACGTCTGCCCTGCAGCGACAGGAAAAGAGCATCCTTGTCTTCATCCTTTATCCTGGCCTCCGGCATGCGTTCGTTATCTATATAGTCCTTCAGGACTTCAGTTACGGACTCATTCAGAGGCATCACGGCTTCTTTGTCACGCTTCCTGTATATTTTGAATTCGCCTCT
>CAKQNZ010000136.1 GCA_934255435.1 uncultured Clostridia bacterium
CTTTATAATATCGCCACAATAAATATTGCCTTTATTCCTATTGATTTCACTATTAAAAATCGCTTTCTGTTTGTCTTCCAGGGAATCTAAATAATCTTGGATTATTTGATATCCATCTTCATTATATTCATCAATTTTTCTCAAAATATGAAGTTTTGCATGATGTTCAACATCAAGAGCCATATGAACTACTCTGTAACGTAATTGCATATCAATAAATGCTATATCTACAAGATATGCAAATTCCAAATTTATATACTTACCCTTATTTTTTCCATCTGGATGCTTATCATAATTTTTTCTGTATGCAGTAAGTTTAAAATAATTGTTATGCTGTTCAAGATACTCTTTTGCTTTCGTTTCATCAATTATATTGAACAAAACGCCTTTACTCTTAAGATATTCTATTTGTCCTTCCAAAGATAATTTAGGTTTGATTTTATTCATATTCATAACTCCTGAAGATCTTATCGCCTTATTTCATCACTTACTCCACCTTCCCCAGCAGGGCTACGCATTCTGTATGCTTGGTGCCAGGGAAGTTATCGAATGGTTTTACGGTCTTTACTTCGTATCCGTAGTACTGCATGTAGTACAGGTTGTTTGCCAGGGATTTCGGGTTGCAGGAGATGTACAGGATCTGGTCCACGCCGTAGCTGATGATCTTGTCCATAGCGTCGTTGGAAAGTCCTACTCTCGGAGGGTCTACAACGATGACTTCCGGTTTGTCTTGCAGGCGGTCCAGCACTTCGAAGACGTCGCCTGCGATGAACTCGCAGTTGTCCAGTCCGTTGAGCTTTGCTGCTGCTCTGGCAGCTTCCACGGCTTCTTCCACGATTTCCACGCCGGTCACCTTCGAGGCTTTCTTTGCCAGCACCTGTGTTATGGTGCCGGTGCCGCAGTAAAGATCGAAAACATTCTTATCCGTAAAGTCGTCCAGCAGGCTCAGTGCATAGGAATAGAGATTTTCCACTGCTGCCACGTTGGTCTGGAAAAACGAGAATGCGCTGACCTTGAAGTCCAGCCCCAGTATCTTTTCGTTGTAGTAGTCACGTCCGTACAGGATGTCCAGCCTGTCGCAGTAGACTGCGTCTGCCAGTCTGTCGTTTATGGTATGCAGCACTCCCACAACCTTGTTTTCCAGCGGCAGCGCCAGTATCATATCTGTGAATGCCTGATCGTCGAACCCCGGCTCCGAGCTTGTGACGATGTTCACCAGCAGTTCCCCGGTCCTGACACCTCTGCGGACTATCAGATGACGCATCAGTCCTGTATGCCTTTTCTTGTGGTAATGTGAATATCCCTTTTCATTTACGAAGTCCAGCACGCCTCTAAGTATCCTGTTGAAATCGTCATGCACCAGCTGGCACTGATCCACCGTTATGATGGACATGAAATGCTTTTTCTTGTGCATCCCCAGTGTCGTCGGGCCGTCCTTTTCCATGTCGCCGAAGGTGTACTCCATCTTGTTCCTGTATCCGTACCTGTCAGGAGCTGCCTCTATGGGCAGAAGCTCCCCATACCTTATATCTTTCCTGTCCAGGAGGCTCCTTACCTCGCCGGATTTGTTGCTCAGCTGCTCTTCGTAGGGCACTCCCTGGTAGACGCAGCCTCCGCAAACCTGGCTGTCTCTGCAGATATCCATATATCAAAACCTCCCGTAGCTGTCGTAGAATTCTTTTTTGTATTCGAGGAACCTGTCCTCCTCGATGGACTTCCTGATGTTTTTCATAGTATTCACCAGGAAATGTATATTATGGTTCGTCATCAGCATCGAGGACAGTATCTCGTCCGCTTTGAAAAGGTGACGCAGGTACGCTCTCGAATAATTCCTGCATGTGTAGCAGTCGCAGTTCGGATCGAGAGCTGTGAAGTCACGCTCGTACTTCGCATTCTTTATATTCACACGTCCCACCGAAGTCATGGCCATGCCGTGTCTTGCGATACGTGTCGGCAGCACACAGTCGAACATATCTATGCCACGCTCAACGCCTTCGAAAAGGCAGTCGGGGCTGCCCACTCCCATGAGGTATCGAGGTTTTTCTTTCGGCAGGTAATCGACACATCCGTCCAGCATCTCATACATCAGCGATTTAGGCTCGCCTACGCTGAGACCCCCGATGGCGTATCCCGGCAGATCCAGCTCCACGATCTCCTCAGCACTCTGCTTTCTGAGGTCAGCATACATACCGCCCTGCATGATACCGAACAGAGACTGCTTCTCAGTGTTTTTATGGTAGTCCCTGCATCTTTTCAGCCATCTCGTTGTCCTCTCAAGAGAATCCTTGACATACTGCCTGTCCGCAGGATAAGGAGCACATTCATCGAAAGCCATTATTATATCCGAGCCCAGCGCATTCTGTATCTCCATGGACTTTTCCGGCGTCAGCATATGCTTCGAACCGTCGATATGTGAACGGAACTCAACGCCTTCCTCACTGATCTTCCTCATAGCTCCGAGACTGAACACCTGGAATCCGCCGCTATCTGTAAGTATGGACTTGTTCCAGTTCATGAATCTGTGCAGCCCGCCGGCTTCTCTGACTATTTCATGTCCGGGCCTGAGATAAAGATGGTATGTGTTGGAAAGGATTATCTCTGCTCCGGTTTCCTCCACTTCCTCTGGTCTCATTGCCTTGACTGTTGCTGCGGTCCCTACAGGCATGAATACAGGAGTCTCTATAGTCCCGTGAGGCGTCGTCACTCTGCCTCGTCTTGCCTTTGTCCGGGAGTCAGTTTTTATAAGTTCATAAGTAACAGCTGTCATATATGTTCCTCTCTCTGTAAAATCATAAATATCATTCTTCAGATGCACCCGCCTCATGGGTACACTCTGAATATGATACCACAAATCACAGATATTTCAATATCTGCGAGTATGCATCCACCAGCTTTTCATACGAACAGGCACAGTTGGCCGGACTGGTGGACGGAAGTGCGGTGGCACTGACACCGCACGCTGGATAACAGTATTTCATGTAAAGTTTCGTCGCTGTCGTGCCTGTCGTGAACACAGCCTTTATATCAGCTGCTTTGAATATCACATCCATGTCGTTAGGCACAGGATCCTTTATGCTTGAATCCGCAGCTCCATGGATCTCACAGCTCGCCAGCACGTCCCACAGAGCTATGCCATGCTTTTTAAGCATCGCCTTCCGTTCACCCACAGTTTCCGGGAAAGGCTCGTCGAGGAGCTGCGCCAGCACTTTCCAGAACCTGTTCCTGGGATGCCCGTAGTAAAAACCCATCTCCCTGGATTTCGGAGATGGGATGGTTCCTAATATCAGTATCTTTGAATTTTCGTCGTAAAATGCCCCAAATTCATGGGTCACATGTTCCTGCTTCGCTGCCATGTATGTCCTCCCTGTTATTCTATGAACATCGCATCGCCGTAGCTGAAAAATCTGTACCGCTCTCTGATGGCTTCCTGATATACCTCCAGGATCCTCTCACGGTCATAAAGCGCCGAGATAAGCATCAGCAGGGTGGACTTCGGAAGATGGAAATTGGTTATCAGGCTGTCGATGATCCTGAACTCATATCCGGGATAGATGAATATCCCTGTGCTGCTTTCTCCGGATCTCACCTGCCAGCAGTCTTTCACCTCATCAAAATATGCTGCGCTCTCCACGGTCCTTGTGGATGTTGTGCCTACTGATATCACACGTCTCCCCTCTGCCTTGGCACGGTTTATGGTCTCTGCCGTTTCTTCGTCTATATGGTATTCTTCGAAATGCATGGAATGGTCTTCGATGTTCTCGCATTTCACAGGTCTGAATGTACCTATGCCTACATGCAAAGTGACATATGCCAGCTCCACGCCTTTTGCTTTTGCTTTTTCAAGAAGCTCCTCAGTGAAATGCAGTCCGGCTGTTGGTGCCGCTACTGAGCCTTCTTCCCTGCAGTATACAGTCTGGTATCTGTCCCTGTCTTCATTCTCGCTCTGACGCTCTATATACGGAGGCAGCGGCATACTGCCGATCTCTTCCAGTCGTTCCATGAAGATACCGTCATAACTGAATTCCACTATCCTGGTACCGTCATTGCCGTAGTCAATGATATCTGCTTTCAGCAGAGGCTCTTCGCTGAACATGACGCTGTCCCCCGGCTTGAGTCTCTTTCCTGGCCTCACCATGGTCTCCCAGCGGTCTCCTTCGATCCTCTTTATCAGCAGGAATTCTATCTTTGCACCGGTGCCTTCCTTGATACCGTAAAGTCTTGCAGGCAACACCTTGGAATTGTTCAGGACCAGGCAGTCGCCTTCCTTCAGATATTCCAGTATATCGTAAAAATGTCTGTGTTCTGTCTTTCCTGTGTCCCTGTGCACCACAAGAAGTCTCGATGCGTCTCTTTTATCTGCCGGTTTCTGTGCTATCAGCTCCTCCGGCAGCTCGTAATCAAAATCATTTATATGCATTATCTGTTCTCCTGAATATCTGTCTGTTCGTCACCGTCGTGCTCTATCCCAAGATGTCTGTATGCCAGTTCCGATACCACACGTCCCTTCTGAGTCCTGTGCAGGAACCCTGCCTGTATCAGGTACGGTTCATAGACGTCTTCTATTGTCACACGTTCTTCTCCGATGGACGCTGCTATGGTATCTATCCCCACAGGGCCGCCTCTGAAACGCTGGATTATGGTCCTCAGTATCTCCCTGTCCAGGCTTTCCAGACCCATGGGGTCCACGCCCAGTGCCTCCAGTGCTTTTCTCGTTATGTCTATATCTATATTGCCGTCGCCCTTTACCTGGGAAAAGTCCCTGACACGTTTCAGCATCCTGTTGGCAACTCTCGGCGTGCCTCTCGAACGCTTCGCCATCTCCTCCATTGACTGCTCGTCTGCCGTGACATCAAGTATGCCTGCGGAACGTCCGATGATCTTCATCAGTTCCTCTGTCGTGTAAAGTTCGAACTTGCAGCTCACTCCGAATCTGTCCCTTAAAGGAGCCGAAAGGCTGCCTGCCCTTGTTGTGGCGCCTATCAGTGTGAACTTAGCTATATCAAGCCTTATGGATCTTGCCGACGGACCCTTGCCTATGATGATATCCAGTGCAAAATCCTCCATAGCTGAATACAGTACCTCTTCAACAGTTCGGTTGAGTCTGTGTATCTCATCGATGAACAGTACATCATTCTCATTGAGATTCGTCAGTATCGCAGCCAGATCTCCGGCTCGTTCTATGGCAGGCCCTGATGTTATCCTGATATCCACCCCCATCTCATTGGCTATTATGCCGGCAAGGGTAGTCTTGCCCAGTCCCGGAGGACCGTAAAAAAGGACATGATCCAGCGGTTCTCCCCTGAGCTTGGCCGCTTCTATGAATATCTTCAGGTTCTCTGCCGCCTTTTTCTGTCCTATGTAATCGTCGAGAGTCTGGGGACGCAGCGTGACTTCTGATCTCTCCTCGCCGTCTCCCAGCTCTGCAGCTGTTATTCTTTCTTCGTAGTCCATAAAATCTATCCTTTAAAACAAATTCTCCAATATCATCCGAAGAATCACCATCA
>CAKQNZ010000137.1 GCA_934255435.1 uncultured Clostridia bacterium
ATGTCCATCTGGTCCGCTGTTTCGTCGATGGCGTCGTTTATCTCTTCTTCAGAGTCGAGACCTTCTGCAACGACCTTGTCTTTTACGGCTCCCACAAGGTTGCCGGCTGCTTCCTGGTCTCCGAGGCTTTCACCAAGATCACTCGTTGTAACAAGTTCCTGCGTCGCCGCTTCGACACTCTCTTCCGCAGTGTCTTTGCCTGTCATTGTGTCGTATGCCTTGATGGCTCCCACCAGACCTGCAGTACCTGAAACGCTGAAAGGACCAACGACTGTAACGTCTGCATCTTCAAGACCGGCTGTAGCCAGTGCGTTCTGATACATCGTGTCGGTGCAGTACGATATGTTCTGCGTCGTCACATTGATACCGTTGCCCTTGTCTTTGTTCACCACCTTTACGGATGATATTGCACGGTTGCCGATGACGCTGCTGCTGATATATGAGTCGAGGTATTCATGCTCTTCCTGGTTCGTTACGTTTATCACAGTACATTCCTTGAGATCTGCTTCCGTCAGTCCCAGAAGATTCAGCACTGTAGCTCGTTCACTTGAGGAAAGACTTGCGCCCAGTGCCACATATGTGTCCGACAGATCCCCGGTGGAATCTGCACTGACTGCTGCCGGTGAAGCTATGACCCCTACGGCCATCAGTACTGCCAGACACAGTGATATTATCCTGCGTTTTTTGCGTGATCCGTTCTTTTTATCTGATGTAAATTTCATAATTGCCCCCTGTCTTGTTTTGAAAAAAGGTCTTTTTCTGCATTTTACACTGTAATGATAACCGCTGTCTGCGAATATCCTGCGATGCTGTCATGAAAATCATGTGAAGTCCTGGATCTGGCGATGCCTCGACCAGCTGTGCAAATTCCACCGAGATATCAGATATCCTGCCGGCAGAAGTCGTCCGGATATCTGTTTTCCAGGCACTGCCTCTATGTCCTTCTCATCAGTTCATGATTTTGGGTCTGCTGCTGCAAGGCTTTGCAATAGCTCCTGTGACTTGAAAAGTTACTGACACAGATCCGGCTTTCCCTTATGATCTGTCAGATGTACTTCCTGCAACAGACACAGCACCGATCACCGTATGCAAAGCTAACCTATTTCGCAAGATCTCGATCTATCTGCGTTTCTGTTTCCCTGAGTATGGCTTCCACGTCCATGCCGTCTACATCCAGGTTCTCGGCTCTGAAGCAGATATTTTCAGTGATGCCATAGAAATTTTCTGCCAGCGCTTTTATATATGGAAATCCGAAATCTACAGCTATCGGACCGCCTGCCGTGGTGACGAATATCAGCTTCTTTGCTTTGCAATGGCCTACGGAGCGACCATTATCGTCGTAACCGAAAGTCACGCCTGTCACCGATATCAGCTCGATGTATGTTCTGAGCAGTGCGGGGAAAGACATTTCCCAGTACGGTGCTGCGATGACGATCTCATCGGCTTCTGCAAACTGTCTGGCATATCTGAACATCGGGTCGTCGAAGCTGCCCTGCTGGCTGAGTCTGTCCCGCTCTTCCAGCAAATCATGATCCAGCGGCTTAAGGTCTTCCTTTTCGAGGCAAAGCTCGGTCACGTCACCGTCAAGCCTGCTGAGAACGTGATCCGCCAGCCTCTTTGTCCTTGAATTATCTCTGACACATGCGTTTATAAATAAAATCTTCATCGTTATCTCCTTCCGTGCAGCATGATCCTGCGGTCTGCCGCCGCATAAAGTCTCGCAACTGCCAGTTGCGGGCAAATAACCGCTGCAGATCTGTATATCCTCTGCTGCTGTTTGTTCTACTGTTTCTACGGCTGTCATCCGTTCTTCCATCTATCATACACAAATATCCCGGAAATTTCAATTATATACAGGAAGAAGCATGATCCCGCTGCAGCCTGCGGTATAGGGATCCCCAAAAGCAGACACAGCCGCATGAGAAACGATAGTGAATGATGTGGATTTGCCCGGAGAACCGCAGGCGATCCGCTCGGCAAAACGGACAGCAAACAGGCAGCAGCCTGTTGGAGCGTAAGCGTTGGTGGCTTACCGCCACTGCTTACACTTTTTCCACGTTCCGGAATCGCTTACTCACACCACGCAAAAATACTGCCGGAGATCCCGGCAGCATCTTTTCTTCCAATATATACTCGTTCGCTTTTTTACGACTTCCTGCGTCTTGAGATCACGACTGCGGCTGCTCCTGCCAGTGCCGCTGCTGCGATGATGACATACACGAACATACGGCTGTCATCACCTGTCCGGGTCATGCTGCCTGTGCCGGTTCCACCCGTCTCCCCTGAATCGACAGGGTATTCTTCGGCCATGAACTGCCAGTCGAGTGCTCCGATGCGTTCCTGAAAGTCATTGCTCATGGAAAGCGGGACGTCAAGCTTCACATCCAGATCCACATCAGCGCCTGAATAGAATGTCCCCAGGCAGACCCAGTCCTCCAGACCGTCTTTCTGATCTGCCGGTGCTTCAAAAAGTTTCGTTTTCTGCTGAAGATCCACCCTCAGCGTCATTTCCCTGAGGAGCTCTGCCGAGTCGGTCCGGCTGACGATCTCCTCGCCATTTTCACTGCGAAGCTCAGCAGGCCCCAGCGCCCTTATGTAAAGTTTCACCTTTACCTTCTTCGATGCGTCGTTTCTCACATTTATTGTCTGCGTCAGCGTATCTCCGGGCATCACGCCCTTGAAATCCGTGAAAAGATCTGTAGGCGGCCAGTCGCTTCCCGGCTGGAAAACGAACTTTTCCGCATTGCCTTTGTATGTTACTTTTGCCGGACTGCCAGCTGCTGAAACTGTCACGGTCATACTGCATATCAGCATCAGAACGAGGGCAAGAGACGCAATATTTTTCATTGTTTTTCTCATGACTGCACCTCCCTAATTCCCTTTGCTGATGGTTTTTCCGTCAGCGCTGACTGCGACCTGCCACTTCTCTGCCACCACGCCGGAAGGCAGCGACTGTATGGCTTCTGCAATGACCTCCACCACCTGCCTGCCGCCGTCTACGTCGCTGTATCCGGAAAGCGTGACACCGCTGTCTCCGATGAGATCTGTCTCCGGAAAACCTCCGGGAGCGACAGGCCTGCTGTAATAGTAAAATCCGTCTTTTTCGAACCAGCCGTCGCCCGGCGTAAAAGAAGGAACGACTGCCGTACCTCCGATCCTTTCCCCTGCATCATTCACTCTGTATCCCACCAGTCTGACACGAAGGAAAGCATCTATATTGCTGGTGTTCTTTACATTGACATTTTTCTTCACAGCACCGTCGAAATCTTCATCGACCTGGCAGGTGACCTGTGCAGGCTCCATAGCGTTCCTGACCACGGCGGTCCTGTGATTCAGGAACATCAGTGTGCCTGTCGCTGTGATGCAAAGTATCAGCAAAGCAGCCAGCGCCGCCGGCAAAGCTTTGCGTGAGGCTGTTATCCCGGATATTTTATCTCTTATATACATGAACATCTGTACCAGCCTCCTTTACCTGTCGCCAAAAATATTTTTTGCCACTGTGCTGTAGCCGCTCAGGAAGGACTCGTACCGTTCATGGTTCCTGACGGTGATACTGCCGGACGTCCGATTCCTGTCAAGCTCCACGCCCTCTGAGATCACCGGCTCCGGTTCTTCGTATCTCCAGGCCCACCTGGTATCTTCCTTTACAGTATATTTCCCTGCAGGCAGCTCTCTTACCGTTTCACTGTCATTGCCGGTTATCGTCATCGATGTGTAAAACTTCCCGTTTCTGTAGATATCCACCACATAGGGCTCGCCGTCAGCACCGCCGGATTTGGTCACTGTCAGCCGGCAGGTCTTCACATGCAGGAGGAACTGCTCCTTTTCCTTGTCGAAACCACACTCTCCGCTGCATTTTTCATGATGGAAAGTGACATGCTCTGCTATGTCATCGCCTTCGATGCTCACTGTCACTTTCACCGGAATATCTTCTTTCGTCGAGATCACGCCGTCCCTGTAATACTTGCCGCTGTCAGTATCCGGAGCCCAGGAAAGCGTCAGCTCCGGCTTTTTCCCTGTCATCACCACGCCACTGTCGGTATCTGCCCGATCGCCGTGCTTCCAGGCCACGCCGGCTTCATTGCAGCTGTAGTCTTCCGGTGATTTTTCTCCATAGTACACCGTGCTGTCCCTGAACGTAAGCTCCGGCTTGAAGATGTTGATCTTTCCAGCAGCTTTATCAGAATGTTCTCCTGCTCCGGTCTTTGCTTTCACCGTTCCTGTAACAGTATATGAACTGTCGCTGGTGAGATCTTCAAGATCGCCGTACTTTTCAGAGAAAATATCTCCGCCATCTGCATCTTCTGCGGATACAGATATGTCAACAAAGGCGTTCTGCCATGGTTCCAGCCCGTAGTTTTCTTTACTGAGATCAAGAGATATCTTCCCTGCTTTGACCGTGATGTTTTTTCTGATATCCGCTGCACTGACGCTGCCTTTCAGATAAATATACCTATCACCGGCTGTCACTGATATGTCGCTGACCGGCACATCAGCCTCAGGCCTTTCAAAATTCTCAACGATGGTCTCACTGCCGTCTTTTTCAGTATATATGCCGGATGCTGCGCCGTTGGTGGGAACTCCGTTTCCACCCAGGAAACCGTCACGGACGCTGACGTCGAACTCGATGATCAGCTTCCTGCCTCTTGGATTTTCCCTGCCATCGGTCTTATCGATGCCGACATAGTTCTCGGAAAAATCAAAGCCTGTGACTTTCACTGTTTTGTCCTGTATCTCTGCACTGACTCCTGGTGCAGCAGCTTCGTCTTTCCATTTTGCAGTCTTTCCATCTGCTTCATAACCATCGAACTGCGCAGTGCTGATACTTATGTCGTCTGTCGTCATGCCCTCCGGCAGCTGGAAATAGTCCGAAATGATGTCCTTCACTACTGTGTCGCTGCCAAGCTTCACGCTGGCGCCTCCTGTTTCGATCTGCTTCGAGATCTGCTGGAAAATATCGCTGAGGGCTGCTGTGCTGCTGGCGGAAAGATAGTAGCCCGGCGTCTGAGGCGTGCCGTTGTTGCTGGAAAGGTTCTGCATGAACCAGTTGCAGGCTGCAGGAAGTGATGCCGAATTCTGACCAAGATCACCGCCCGGCTTCGTCCCGGCGCTGGTGGCGTCTGCCCCTGAAAATATGCCTACGGAATATACCGTTGCTCCTGCCGCCTTTATCTCGCCTGCCTTGCTTATAGCATCGTTTGCTACATTGAGCTGGAAACCGTTATTTGCAGTTGGACTTCCGTCAGTGAACATGATGACTGCACGGTTCCTTTTCTCGCCTGCAGCTACAGGATTGCTGTCCAGTATTTTCCTGGCCATGTCCATACCCAGGTCGGCTTTCGTGGCTCCTTTTGCTGCCAGTGCATTCACTGAAGCACTGATATTGCCTGCTCCTGCTGCTGTGCTCATATCCTGGAAAGCATTGCTGTACTGGCTGTTGATAGTCTTCCCTGCATAGTTATATTGCGTACCACCGATAAAC
>CAKQNZ010000138.1 GCA_934255435.1 uncultured Clostridia bacterium
CATCATATCTGTTCCCACCGGCATTTTTTCATATCCACATGGGTATCGTCCTTCATCGTCACGCCTTCTTCAAGAAGAAGACTGTGCTGTTCATACCATCCCGGCACCAGCCGTCCTGAGTGGTCCACTACCCTGTGACATGGATATTCACCATAATACTGAGACATACTCATGACTTTACCCACGAGCCTCGCATTTTTCTTCCGCCCTATGAGCCCGGCTATCTGACCGTATGAGGCTACTTTCCCTGCCGGTATCTCTTCCACCACTGACAGTATCTCGTATATGAGTTCTTCATTCATCACACTGCTCATCACTGTCACCTTTCTGTATGCTGCATATGCATCAGCTGTTCTTTCCATATTATTCTATTATACTATCTGTGCTATGTCAAAAAATCAAATTAGTCGCACTATTAATGCAGCACTGTAAAAATACAGCTGTTAGTGTTATACTGATTTCAGGGTTTTATAGTCAGATTTATTTATATTTATGAAAGGAAGTCTCTGAAATGGACGCAACAGTAATCATTTCCGGTCTTGGTGTTTTCGGTGCGCTGGCGGGGATGGCAATCTTGATCTTCAAACGTGTTTCACCGATAATAATAGGTCCGCTGGCTGCGATACTCGTATGCCTGACAGGACATATCCCGCTCTTCAAGGGAATAACTGAAACATATCTTTCGGGAGTCGCAGGTTTCTTCACCTCATACTTCCTGGTGTTCCTTCTGGGCAACATCTTCGGAAACATATATCAGAATTCCGGTGCTGCTGCCAAGATAGGTGCTATCATATCAAAAAAATGCGGTCCGAAGAACTGCATGCTGGCATGCATGGCTTCTGCTGCAATCCTGAGTTATGGCGGCATCAACAGTTTCGTCATCATATTCTCAGTATATCCTATAGCACTGAAGCTTTTCGAGGAGGCAGACATCCCTACATATCTGCTCCCCGGCATCGTATGCGGAGGTAT
The DNA here is from genome assembly GCA_934255435.1 of uncultured Clostridia bacterium. GTDB lineage: Bacteria > Bacillota > Clostridia > Peptostreptococcales > Anaerovoracaceae > Lentihominibacter. Next base: position 973 of record CAKQNZ010000138.1, read on the forward strand.
GTGGACATTTGCTATGACAGGTCCGTTCACACCTCAGATACCTAACCTTGTATCTATGGACTATCTGGGTACACCGTCATATGCAGGACTTTTCCCAAGTCTTACCGGGGCCGCTGCCATGGTGATACTTATCCTGGTTTACATGAACCGTGAAGCCAAGAAAGCACGTCTGAGAGGCGAGCATTTCCAGTGGCCGGAAAATGTAAAGAGAGTCGAAGACGATGATAAATCACCTAACGGGGTCATTTCCATAATCCCTATAGCAGTCGTGCTCATCACCTTCAATGTCACCGACCTTGACATCGTGGTATGCCTGCTGATCGGCGTGCTGCTGGCACTGATCCTGTTCTACAGATATCTGCCTAAGACAGAAATGCTTGAAATGTTCAACTCGGCTGCCAGATCATCTGTAATAATAATAATCAACACGGCGATCATCGTAGGATTCGGCTCTGTTGTCAAAGGCACTCCGTTCTTCGAGTTCGCTACACATCTGCTGGAAACTTCAGACGCCAACCCATATATCGTGGCTGCTGTAGGCTCCAACATATTCGCTGGTATACTGGGATCAGCTTCAGGCGGTATATCGCTGATGTACGAAACACTTAAAGATACATTCATGAACTATGCGGCACACGGATATAATCTGGAGTACATACACAGGCTTTGCGCCGACGGCTGTGGCGGTCTTGATTCGCTGCCATGGAACGGTTCCATAGTTTCAGTATTCGCAGTATGCAATACCACACACAAACTGTCATACAAGTACAATTTCGTGACATGCCTTGTGATACCTATCGCATGCACATTCCTGATAGCACTGCCTATATGTATTATTACAGGATAAAGGCATATCTTAGACAAGCAAGACCAGTCTGATGTATATCACTATATATGGCTTTTGCAAAACATCCGATGCAATATATACCATACAAAAAAGATGACCGTTGCTCATAACTTTATAAGTCACGGTCATTTATTTATCTGAAACAAAGCAGCGTCCGCTGCTGTCATCATACAGCGGACTGCTTTGATGTTTTCTTCATTCCTAATCTATGCACCGGTCCGTATCAGTTACAGGAACCGGTTTTCGCACCTGCTGCCGGTGATTCGGAAGTTTTGTTTTTTAACGCAGGTATCTCTCCCACGCCGTCAAGCACCAGTCTCGGGCGATAAGGGAATTTTTTTATTTCCTCACGGTCTGTTACACCTGACAGCACCAGAACCGTGTCGAGGCCTGATTCTATACCTGCTACTATATCAGTATCCATCCTGTCTCCTATTATAGCAGCTTCATCGGAATGGACTCCAAGTATCCGAAGACCTGTCCTCATCATCAGCGGATTAGGCTTGCCTACGAAATACGCTGACTTGCCGGTAGCCATCTCTATCGGCGACACCATAGCTCTGCATGCCGGTATGATACCCTCCTCTGACGGTCCTGTGACATCGCTGTTTGTTCCTATCAGCCTTGCTCCATTGTTCACGAATCTGACTGCTTTAAGGATATTCTCATAGGTGTATGTATTGCCTTCACCTACGATAACGAAATCCGGATCTACATCATTTATAGATATGCCTTCATCATAGAGTGCCGTTATCAGTCCCGGACCTCCTATGACATATGCACTGCTGCCCGGGGCCTGACTGCTGATGAATCTCGCAGTGGCAAGAGCGCTGGTATAGAAATGATCCTCTTTGATGTCGAGTCCCATCCTTGCCAGCTTCTGCTGCAGCTCCTTCGGGGATCTTTCCGATGAATTCGTCAGGAACAGGAAATCCTTGTCTTCGGAATACAGCCATTCCACAAATTCCTTTACTCCCGGCAGCAGGCGGTTGCCGTGATAAATGACACCGTCCATATCACATATAAAACCTTTTTTGTTTCTCAATTCTTTCATATTATCCATTACCTCCTTCGAATGAATCGCTTTCTTTCCTTCTCCATTGTTCTTTACACTTTTATGATACTGCTTCATTGTTAATACAAAAAGCATTACTGTGTTAATTTTATGTTAAACAGCTTGCTGCCTGCTTATACACTCTATGATGCAAAAAACCGAAGACCCGGCACAGTTTCTATCCCTGTGCCGGGTCTTCAGCTAAAACTATCAAAGAAGAGTTTACATCGTCATAATACGATTATAACAATGCAGTGTCTCTGTCTGCCAGTTCTTTATATGTCCTGTATTTGTCCATTGCATCTTCTTCTGTCATAGCGAAGAGCTTCTCTGCGATCTCAGGGAACTCCTTGGCCAGTGACGAGTATCTTACCTGAGCCATGATGAAGTCTCTGAAGCTTGCTGTAGGCTCCTTGGAATCAAGGATGAACGGATTCCTGCCCTTTGCCTTGAGCTCAGGGTTGTATCTGTAAAGATGCCAGTAACCTGCCTCAACAGCTTCCTTGATGTTGGCCTGTGATTTACCCATGCCCTTCTTGAGTCCATGGTTGATACAAGGAGCATATGCGATTATTATTGATGGTCCGTTGTATTTCTCAGCTTCGATCATAGCTTTCATCAGCTGGTTCTTGTCTGCGCCCATGCCGACCTGTGCAACATATACATATCCGTATGACATTGCCATAAGTCCCAGATCCTTCTTCTTGATCCTCTTACCTGATGCTGCGAACTTGGCGACAGCTGCCTCTGGAGTAGCCTTTGACGCCTGTCCGCCTGTATTCGAGTAAACTTCTGTATCGAATACAAGGATGTTGATATTCTCGCCTGATGCCAGAACATGGTCAAGGCCGCCGTATCCGATATCATAAGCCCATCCGTCGCCGCCGAGAGCCCATACGGACTTCTTAACGAGGTAGTCTTTCAGCTCCATGATCCTGCCGCAGAGCATATTCACTACTTCATCAGTTGTCGACATCGACTCGATAGCTTCGACGACTTTGTCGCTCTTTGCTCTTGTTTCAGTGCCGTCATCTTTGTATTCAAGCCACTCTTCTATCGCCTCTTTGACCTTTTCGTCAACGTCCAGTTCGAGAAGAGCTTTCATGTTGTGTTCTATCTTTTCTCTCATCTGCTTTGCAGCCAGCAGCATACCGTATCCGTACTCTGCATTGTCTTCAAACAAAGAGTTTGCCCATGCCGGACCTCTGCCATTCTCATCCTTGCAGTACGGCATAGTCGGTGCTGATGCGCCCCAAATGGATGAGCATCCTGTAGCGTTTGCTATGAGCATCCTGTCTCCAAAGAGCTGAGTTGCCAGCTTGATGTACGGAGTCTCACCGCAGCCTGCACATGCGCCTGAGAACTCGATGTATGGTTTAGCAAACTGACTTCCCTTTACAGAAGTCTTATCTGCTTTTTCATCCTTTCTCGGCAGTTTGATGCCATATGCCCAGTTTTCGCTTTCTTTCACGACATCTGCATACGGCTTCATTACCAGAGCCTTTTCCTTTGAAGGACAGATATCTGCACAGTTGCCGCATCCCAGACAGTCGAGAGCTGAAAGCTGCATCCTGTAGTGGAGTCCTTCCATACCCTTGCCTGCAGCCTTTATGGTCTTGAAGCCTTCAGGAGCAGAGATCTTCTCAACATCATCAAGAAGCATAGGTCTGATAGCAGCATGCGGACATACGAATGAGCACTGGTTGCATTGTATACATTTGTCAGCCTGCCATTCAGGGAGATATACGGCTACGCCACGCTTCTCGTATGCAGCTGTTCCTGATGGGAATGTTCCGTCTTCCATGCCGTTGAAAGCGCTTACTGGCAGGTCATCGCCTTCCTGTCTGTTCATAGGCATGAGTATTTCTTCGATGAACTCTGGGAGTTCTTCGTATTTTTCTTTAGGGTTCTCTGCGTCAGCCCATTCGTCAGGTACATTTATCTTTCTGATAGCTGTGATACCTTCGTCTACAGCTGCACAGTTCATGTCAACGATGTTCTGACCCTTTTTCTTGTATGTCTTTTCGATACCTTCCTTAAGGTATTCCACAGCCTTTTCTATAGGCATTACGTCTGTAAGCTTGAAGAATGCAGCCTGCATCACCATGTTGATCCTGCTTCCAAGACCTACTTTCTCAGCAATCTTCCATGCGTTTATAACATAGAAGCTGATCTTCTTCTTAGCCAGATCTCTCTTTACTTTTGCAGGAAGAGCCTTTTCTATTTCATCATCGCTCCACAGGCAGTTCAGCAGGAATATGCCGCCCTTTTTGAGATCCTTGAGCATATCATACTGTCTGATATATGCCTGGTTGTGACATGCTACGAAGTCTGCCTGGTTTATCAGGTATGTAGACTGTATCGGATGTTCACCGAATCTCAGATGAGATACTGTAAGACCTCCGGATTTCTTTGAGTCGTATGCAAAGTATCCCTGTGCGTACATATCAGTCTTGTCACCGATGATCTTGATAGCTGTCTTGTTGGCACCGACTGTACCATCGGAACCAAGACCCCAGAACTTACATTTGAT